>NZ_DEZM01000157.1:0-7242 GCF_002364825.1 Acinetobacter sp. UBA3132
CAATTAGCTTTTTCTACATTTATTACGAAAGTCAATAAAAATACTCCTCTAATTATTTAAACTGACTATAATATGCTCAACCTAAATGCTGAGACTGCAAAGGATCGATAACCATGAGACGTTCACTGTTTGCCATGTTAACAAACACCCTTCTACTCTGTTTTATGAGTGGAAACACCATGGCAAATCAATACTATAAATGGGTCGATGCCAAGGGAGTAACGCATTACACCAAAACACCACCGCCAAAAAATGCAAAAAAAGCAGGTAAAGTGGAAACTTATGGCTGGAAAAATTCAGCCCCAACCCCTCCTAGAAATACTGAACCTGCTGAACAAACTGAGCACGCATCTCAAGAACAGCTGCAACAATTGCCTCAAGCTCCAGCGGATCAAGACCAGCAGCAACGCGAAGCGAACGAAGCCTTGCAACAATCTAAAAAGCGTGCAGTCGCTTTATAAGGCATCCCTCTAATAGGACAGTCGTTTTTTCTTCGGGAAATGTGAGTGCAAAATTCACTATAAGTGCATTTTGCGCTATGCTGTGCCTCATAATTTTTTAACCGTTCTCTTGTATTACGTATATGACTACTCACATTGACTCAGAATACCAAGCCAGTGCGATTGAGCCTCAAGTCCAACAGGACTGGGAATCGCAGAAAGCCTTTAAAGTTGCCGACACTGTAGAAGGTCCACGTCGTTATATCCTCTCGATGTTCCCTTACCCAAGTGGCAAACTGCATATGGGTCATGTGCGTAACTATACGATTGGTGACGTGATCAGCCGTTTCCACCGTTTAAAAGGTGAAACTGTGCTTCAACCAATGGGTTGGGACGCTTTTGGCTTACCTGCGGAAAATGCAGCAATTGCGCATCAGGTTGCCCCTGCAAAATGGACCTTTGAAAACATTGATTACATGCGTAATCAGTTGAAAAAGTTAGGTCTTGCAGTGGACTGGGATCGTGAATTCGCAACCTGCACACCTGAATACTACCGCTGGGAACAATGGTTATTTGTTCAGCTTTATAAAAAAGGCCTGATCTACCGTAAACTTTCAACCGTGAACTGGGATCCAGTCGATCAAACAGTTCTTGCCAACGAACAAGTTGAAAATGGTCGCGGCTGGCGTTCAGGTGCATTGGTAGAAAAACGTGATATTCCAATGTACTACTTCCGCATCACAGACTATGCGCAAGAATTATTGGATGACCTAGACACACTTAAAGATGGTTGGCCACAACAAGTCTTGACCATGCAACGTAACTGGATTGGTCGCTCGCAAGGTATGGAAATTACCTTCCCTTCAGCAAATCCTGAAGTTTACTCAGATGGTCTAACTGTATTTACCACACGTGCCGACACCTTGATGGGTGTGACTTATGTTGCTGTTGCAGCAGAACACCCAATGGCGCTAAAAGCGGCTGAAACGAATCCTGAATTAAAAGCATTTATTGAAGAATGCCGTATGGGTTCTGTGGCAGAAGCGGATCTTGCCACTGCCGAGAAGAAAGGCATGGCAACCGGTCTTTCTGTGAAGCATCCTGTGACTGGCGAAGAAGTTCCGGTTTGGATCGCCAACTATGTATTGATGTCTTATGGTTCAGGTGCAGTGATGGCAGTTCCATCACACGATGAACGTGACTTCGAATTTGCCAACAAATATGGCTTAACCATCAAGCAAGTGATTGATGCCAAAGGCGCTGATGATAGCGAGTTTGATGCGACTCAATGGCAAGAATGGTACGGCTCGAAAGAAGGTAAACTGGTTAATTCAGGTGAATTTGATGGTTTAGATTTCCAAGGCGCATTTGATGCTTTCTTGGCAAAACTTGAGCCACAAGGTCTTGCCAATGTAAAAGTTCAATTCCGTTTACGTGACTGGGGTGTTTCCCGTCAGCGTTATTGGGGTTGTCCAATTCCAATGATTAACTGTGACACTTGTGGTCAAGTGCCAGTGCCAGAAGAGCAACTTCCTGTTGTACTGCCGACTGACGTAGTTCCAGACGGTTCAGGCAACCCATTGAACAAAATGCCTGAGTTCTACGAAACCAAATGTCCTTGCTGTGGTGGCGACGCGCGTCGTGAAACAGATACCTTGGATACTTTCGTAGAATCATCTTGGTACTATGCACGTTATGCATCTCCAGACTTTACAGATGGCATGGTGAAACCTGAAGCGGGTCAAACCTGGCTTCCTGTCAACCAATACATCGGTGGTGTTGAACACGCGATTCTACATTTGCTTTATGCACGTTTCTTCCACAAATTGATGCGTGATGAAGGTGTGGTACAAGGTAACGAACCGTTCACTAACTTGTTAACCCAAGGTATGGTGCTTGCTGATACGTATTACCGCGAAGCGGAATCAGGTAAGAAAACATGGTTCAATCCTGCGGACATCGAGCTTGAAAAAGACGAAAAAGGTCGTATCACTTCTGCGAAATACAAAGAAGATGGTCAAGACGTTGTCGTTGGCGGTCAAGAGAAGATGTCGAAATCGAAAAACAACGGGATCGACCCACAAGCGATTATTGACCAATACGGTGCAGACACTGCACGTGTATTCATGATGTTCGCTGCACCACCTGACCAATCGTTAGAATGGTCTGATGCCGGTGTTGAGGGTGCAAACCGCTTCTTGAAACGCGTATGGCGTTTGGCAACGGGCTTCCTTGAACAAGATAATGCTGCTGCAACTATCGACAAAGCATTGCTTTCAACTGCTGCGCAAGACTTACGTCGTAAAACCCATGAAACCATCCAAAAAGTGGGTGATGACATTGAACGTCGTCATGCATTTAACACTGCCATTGCAGCAATGATGGAACTTCTGAACGCAAACAATAAGTTTGAAGCGAAAGATGACAACGACGTGGCTGTTGCACGTGAATCCATCACCACACTTCTGACTTTACTTGCACCATTTGCACCGCATTTAAGCCAAACGTTATTGGCTCAGTTCGGCATCGAGTTAACTTCTGCTCAATTCCCAAGCGTTGATGAGTCTGCATTGACACGTAATACACAAACCATCGTGGTTCAGGTGAATGGTAAGCTTCGTGGCAAACTTGAAGTGTCTGTAGATGCGTCTAAAGATGACATTCTTGCACAAGCAAAAGCATTACCTGAAGTACAACAATTCTTGACGGGTCCGACCAAGAAAGAAATTGTGGTGCCGAATAAATTAGTGAATTTGGTGGTTTAATATCCTCAAGTTCCCTCTCCTATTAGGAGAGGGTTAGGGAGAGGGTTAGGGAGAGGTAAGTTGAAAAAATAACCTCATCCTAGCCTTCTCCCAGAGGGAGAAGGAACTTTATAAAGGATTTCACAATTCCCAAACAAAGCCCGTTGCCAGTCAACGGGCTTTGCACATACAATCACGACATACTTTTTTCATTTCTTTTATCTAAAGAATAATACAGAGGACAACGCATGCATTTGGGCAAACGTTTAGCAGCAATTGTTTTAACTTGTGGTCTAAGTGCAGGTCTAGTCGGCTGTGGCTTCCATCTTAAAGGTAATAATCCAAGCTCAGTACCCGTGGCTTATTCAGTAATGAGTCTGGCTTTACCTACCAATACCGAGGAGCTTCAGGAAAAACTGGCAATTTATCTGGGTGCAGCCGGCGTACAATTGTCAAATTCACCAAATGCCTATGTATTGCGTGTACTGGACTATACTCCGCGTCGTCTGGAATTAAACGGTAAACTGGTAGAAACATTATTACGTCTCAATGTGACCTTCCGTATTGAAGATGCACAAGGTAATCCTGTGACTGAACCGCGTACGATCGTCGCGACCCGCACCTATCAATATGATATCGAGACAGTAAATACTGATGACCAGGAACAGGTTTTCCTGAAACAGGTTCTCATTGATGATGTAGCACAACAGATTGCGCGTCAGATATCATCAAATCGCCTACCATTGGCAAAACCTGAAACTCCTACTCAACCGGCACAATAAGACTGAACCATGAAACTTGATTACCTTCAGGCATTAAAACGTGTCTCCGATGCTCGCGGTGCCTGGGTGTTACATGGTCAGGAACCTCTGCTTGAGCAGAACCTGATGGATGCTTTTCGTGCCAGCTGGCAACAGCGGGAAGTTGAACGTCAGCGCTATGATGTCAGTTCGGTCAGTGACTGGAAAAATGTCTTTAATGCATTAAATAGTTTGTCTCTGTTTTCGACTCAATTAGCGGTTGAAGTACATGGCAACATCAAGCCGGACGCTAGTGGCATCAAGCTATTAAAAAGCTATTTGCAGCAGGACAGTGACAATTTATTGCTGATCATCATGCCTAAACAGGATAGTAGCAGCCTGAAATCCAGCTTTTTCCAGGTCATGGATGCCAATGGCGTCAATGTCTCTCTGACAGCCAATTATCCGCGCGACCGTCAGCAAATTTTGTCAGTTGAGGCAGAAAAGCTCGGCATTAAACTTGCCAATGATGCCTGGGCATGGCTGGAACAACACCATGAGCATAACCTGCTGGCAGCCAAAAATAGTCTGATGCGTGTTAGTGATACCTTTGCTGAGATCGATGTAATCCAGGTGGATCATCTGTATGCCTGCCTGCAAGATCAATCACGTTATAGTACCTATGACCTGAGTGATGCCTTGCTAAATGGCAATCTGGCACAATCGATTAAAATTTTTCAGTATCTGATTGCTTCTGGTGAGCCATTGAGCTTAATTCTGTGGAGTATCAGCAAGGAAATGCGTTTGTTAATGCAGCTGTTTGAACAGCCACAAAATGCGCTACAGATCGGTATCTGGAAAACCAAAGTTAGCCTATATCAACAGGCTTTACGTCGACTTAGCCCACAAACCTTTTTAGCTTGGCCGGCCCTGTTATTAAGAGTTGATGCTTCTATCAAAGGGTTGGGGCATGAAAACCCTGAACATTTGGTGCAGCAAGCCATTGCCAGCATGTGTGGCAAAACTTTATTTCATTAAGAGCTTAATCATCAGATAAATAAAATAATAATCATTCTTATTTGTTAAAAAAATTCACGATTTATCCTTAATTCGCTTTTATAATCACTCACATATCTCTGACTTAAATCTGTTCACTATGCCAAAAATAAAACCGTCCAAACTGATCATGGCAGTAGTCATTGCCATTGCACTTATAGCCACCGGGTGGTATTTCCTCAAACCTGAAGAACAGCCAACGCAATATATTACTGCTGAGGTGACTCAGGGAGATATTGAAAACTCGGTACTGGCAACAGGTGTACTGGAAGCTACCAAGATGGTTAGCGTCGGTGCGCAGGTTTCTGGTCAGGTGAAAAGAATGTATGTGCAACTGGGCGATCAGGTTAAACAGGGTCAGTTGATTGCTCAAATTGATTCTGTACGTCAGGAAAATGATTTAAAAACTGCTGAAGCCAGTATTAAAAACCAGATGGCTCAATTGGCAGTGCGACAAGCAAATCTGGCCAAAGTTGAAGCAGAATATAACCGTCAGAAAGCTATGTATGCACAGGATGCGACTTCCCGTTCAGAGCTGGAATCAGCCTTGGCAAGTTATAAGACAGCACAAGCGGAGATTACTGCAATTAATGCTCAGATTGAACAGTCACGTTTAACTTTAGCCACTGCAAAAGAAGATCTGGGCTATACCCAAATCGTGGCACCGATGGACGGTACCATTGTGGCGATTGTGACCGAAGAAGGCCAGACCGTAAACGCAAACCAGAGTGCACCGACCATTGTGAAGCTGGCAAAACTTGACACCATGACCATCAAAGCCGAAATTTCTGAAGCAGATGTCATGAAAGTTGAAGAAGGTCAAACGGTTTATTTCACCACCCTAGGCAATAGTGAAAAGAAAATCTACGCGAAACTACGTCAGGTAGAACCAGCACCAAATTCAATTAATACCGATACCAATACTTCAAGTTCATCTTCTAGTTCTGCAGTGTATTACAACGCCTTGTTCGATGTACCGAATGAAGATGGTAAATTGCGTATTGATATGACGGCGCAAGTTTATATTGTGCTGGATGAAGCACGAAATGTATTGACCATTCCAGCCGCTGCGATTCAAACCTCTAACCGTCCACAACGTCCAAATCGTGGTGAAGGTACTCAAGAAACACGTGGCGAGGGTCGTTCACGCAGCGAAGAGTCTGCTGCTCGTGATGAAAGCCGTGCTGACAATGCAAAAGGTGAGCGCCCTGCCCGTCTGGAACTTTCTGATGCAGAACGTGCTCTGGTTGAACAAGGCAAAGCTCAACGTGCCATGGTTCGTGTATTACAAGCGGACGGCACTGCTAAACCGACCCCAGTGCTGATCGGTCTGAATAACCGTGTGACAGCGCAAGTGATTAAAGGCCTGAAACGTGGTGATCAAGTGGTTATTGCCGATGGTTCAGACACTTCAAATGACAGTGCTAAACGAAGTGGTGGTGGTCGTAGTGGCGCCGGCCCAATGAGAATGTAAGCATGAATCAACAACAACAGCCTCTGTTAGAGGTCAAGAATCTGATTCGTGAATTCCCAGCGGGTGAAAGTACGGTTCAGATTCTCAAAGGTGTTAACCTCGAAATCTATCCCGGCGAGCTGGTTGCCATTGTTGGTCAGTCCGGTTCAGGTAAATCAACCTTAATGAACATTTTGGGTTGTCTGGATAAACCCACTGCTGGCAGCTATAAAGTCAAAGGGCGTGAAACCCGCGAACTGGAAGCGGACGAGCTGGCCCAGTTACGCCGTGAATACTTCGGCTTTATTTTCCAGCGCTATCATCTTCTTGGTGACTTGAATGCTGCAGGCAACGTTGAAGTGCCTGCCATTTACGCGGGGGCGGACTCAACTGAACGTCATGAGCGTGCTGTCAAATTGCTGACAGATTTAGGGCTAGGTGAAAAAACTGAAAACCGTCCAAGTCAGTTGTCTGGTGGTCAGCAGCAGCGTGTTTCAATTGCTCGGGCCTTAATGAATGGTGGTGACGTTATTCTTGCCGATGAACCAACAGGGGCATTGGACAAGAATAGCGGTATTGAAGTAATGCGCATTCTGCGCGAGCTGAATGCCAAAGGTCATACCATTATTCTGGTCACACATGATCATAATGTGGCCAAGAATGCGACCCGTATTATTGAGATTTCAGACGGTAATATTATTTCTGACCAGCAGAATGTACCTGAAGTCGATGATGGTTTTATAAAGCAAACACTAGAACGCAGTGAACAGAAGAAAATCTCCAGCTGGCGTTCAGCAGTAGATCGTCTA
>NZ_DEZM01000157.1:7336-8220 GCF_002364825.1 Acinetobacter sp. UBA3132
GTCTCGGTGAAGCATTCCGTATGGCGCTACTGGCCATGAATGCCCACCGCATGCGAACCTTTCTGACCATGCTTGGGATTATTATCGGGATTGCCTCCGTGGTTTCCGTGGTTGCGCTGGGTAACGGCTCGCAAAAGCAGATTCTGGAAAATATTAGCAGTCTCGGGACCAATACCATTACTGTATTCCAGGGCCGCGGCTTCGGGGATAATTCACGGTCCTCCCAAGCCAAAACCCTGATTCCTGCCGATGCAGATGCTCTGGCAGAACAGCCCTATGTTGATGGTGTCAGTCCATCGGTCAACAGCAGTGTCACTGGACGGTATAAAGAGATTGAAGCTTCAACCACCGTCAACGGCGTCAGTGAAGACTTCTTCTATGTCAGAGGCATGACTTTTAAGTCCGGTCAGCCTTTTGATAGGGAAAGTGTTACGGAACAGGCCCAAGATGTGGTCATCGATACCAATACCCAAAACACTTTCTTCAAAGATGGCACCAATCCGGTTGGACAAGTGATTCTGCTGGGTAGTGTACCAACCCGAGTGATTGGGGTCATTGATGCGCAAAAAGGCATGATGGGCAACAATGATACGCTGAATGTATACCTACCTTATTCAACTGTCATGAGCCGTATGCTGGGACAGTCAAATGTGCGTCAGATCATTGTACGTATTAAAGATGAGTACCCAAGTGCCGCGGCTGAAAATGCGATCCTGAACTTACTGGTACAGCGCCACGGTGCGCAGGATGTATTCACCCAGAATGCGGACAGTATTCGTGAAACCATTCAGCAGACAACCCAGACCATGACCTTGCTGATTTCTGCGATTGCAGTCATTTCTCTGGTCGTCGGCGGTATTGGTGTGATGAACATCATGCTGGTG
>NZ_DEZM01000157.1:8387-13357 GCF_002364825.1 Acinetobacter sp. UBA3132
GTGATGAACATCATGCTGGTGTCGGTAACAGAACGTACCCAGGAAATTGGGGTACGTATGGCTGTGGGTGCCCGTCAAAGTGATATTCTGCAGCAGTTCCTGATTGAAGCAGTACTGGTGTGTATCCTGGGCGGTATTTTGGGTGTGCTGCTATCCCTCGGGATTGGTCAACTCATTACCCATTTTGCTGGAGGTACTTTCCAGATGGCATATTCGACTACTTCCATTGTGGCAGCCTTTGTCTGCTCCAGCCTGATCGGTATTGTGTTCGGCTTTATCCCGGCGCGTAATGCAGCACGACTGAATCCTGTCGATGCCCTCTCTCGAGAATAAGGAATCTGATATGCAAATGAATTTAACCAAACTTGCCAGTGCCCTGCTCCTCGGGAGTTCACTGGTGGGGTGCGCAGCTGTGGTAAAAACACCTTATGAACAGCCAAGCATAGCTGTGCCTGGCAGTTTTCAGAATAATACTGCGCTAAGTAAGCAGATTTATGATGATGTCCTGGCTGATCAGTGGTGGACCTTATTTAAAGATCCTCAACTGAATACGCTTGTCGAGGATGTATTATCACGCAATAGCAACCTTGCAGTAGCCGGGATTAATCTGCAACAGGCACGTATTCAGGCCAGACAAACGCAAAGCCAGCAAGGTATACGCATTGGTGATGCACGTGTTTCAACTGGTCGTCAGTTAAGTTTAGATGGCGACGGTGACCGTTCTACTGGAATTTCACTAGGTTATCCTGGTCTTAGTTATGAGCTGGATCTATTTGGCAAGCTTGCCAATCAGACTGAAGCAGCCCGTTGGGAAGCTCGTGCTACTGAACAAGACTTGCAGGCAACGGTGCAAAGCCTAATTGGAACGACTGCACAGCTTTACTGGCAATTGGCTTATTTAAATGAGCGCTATAGTGTCGTACAGCAGAACCTGGCAACGGCACAGAAGACTTATGACCTGGTACGGGTACAGTATCGTGCTGGTGCCGTTTCTGGCCTAGACCTGACCCAGACTGAACAGGCAATCCAGAGCCAGCAAGCTACTTTAAGTCAGATCGAGCAACAACGCGTTGAAACACGTACCGCACTCGCAGTCCTTATGAATATGCCGGTGCAGCAGCTTTCTATTCAGGAACCACAACGTCTGCCGAATATTGCCTTGCCTGCGATTGAAGCGGGTTTGCCTGCAAGTCTGCTGTCACGTCGTCCAGACTTAAATGCTGCTGAATTGCGTTTACGTAAAGCGCTCGCCAATAAAGATGCTAACAAGGCCAGCTATTATCCATCAATTAGTCTGACCGGTAGCTTAAGTACGGGTATTGGTACCAGCACGTCTTTGTCAGATGCGCTAAAAAATCCGGTTGCAACATTGGGCGCAGGTCTCACCTTGCCCTTCCTGCAATGGAATGACATGAAGCGTGATCTACAAGTGAATGAACTGGAATATGAAAAAGCAATTCTGCAATATCGCCAAACCATTTATGAAGCTTTTGCCGATGTAGAAAATGCCCTGTCAAATCGTACTGAGCTGACGAAACAGGTCGAGCTACAGCGTCGCAATGTCGAGCTGGCAGAGAAAACAGAACGTTTGACTGAAGTACGTTATCGTAATGGTGCAGTTGCCTTGAAGAACTTACTTGATGCGCAGGAAACCACACGTAATGCGCGCCTCAGTCTGGTACAAACGCGTCAAAATCAATACAACGCTTATGTCACTTTGCTGCAGGCGCTGGGTGGTAGTCCAATCAAGCAATTACCATAATATCTTCAAATAAAAAAACCGCTGCCGAGGCAGCGGTTTTTTTATGCCAGTCTATTTTTCATTTGCAGATAGGCATTTAAATTGTTGAGCTGCTCCTGTGAAGCCGCATGTCCTAGCAAACTTCCCTTCTCTAGCCATGCTCGGGCAAGCGTTACATCACGATTTACACCAATACCCTTGGTGTATACACGTCCCAGATGACCATAAGCGTCAGCATTGACCTGTGCAGCAGCTTTATGATAGAACTGGATTGCTTGATCCATATTAGCTTCAACGCTAATGCCCTGTTCCATCGCCTCCCCGAGTGCATTCAAGGCCATGGCATTTTGCTGGGCAGCAGCCTGCTTTAAATAATTCAGACCTAAAGCAATCTGCTGCTCTACGCCTTCACCTTTAAGATACATCACCCCAAGCTGTGCTTGTGCCTGTGCATGACCTAACTGAGCCGCTTGATGTAAATAGCGTTTAGCCTGATCTTCGTCAATAGTAAATACTGGATATTGACCTGACAGTACCTGATACAAATACCAGGCGGCATCAGCCGAACCTTTGCTTACGGCCTGATTCAGATATTGAATGGCCTTATCGCGGTTGGGCAATGGATACTCAGGCAGGCTATAGAAGCGTCCAACGATATAAATTAGATCCGCTTCAGATTGTGTATTAATATTCCAGTGCTGCTGCGCGATCTGCTGAATAATTTGCGTGGCTTTAGCGGTATCTTTAACTGTACCAATACCATGCAGATAGCACAGTGCTAGACCCATCTGGCTATAGAAATAATCTGGATCAATCTTGGCAGCAGCCTGATACAGGCTAAACGCTTTTTCAGGCTCATTTGCGACTAGATAAGACTCATAATATAACGCTGCAATCATGCACAAAGCTTGAGGAAACTGAGTATTCGCCGCTTCACTCCAATAGCGAAAAGCCATGGTTTCATTCTTATCGACAAACCAGCCATGAAAATAGGCTAAACCAAGTAAAGTTTTGGCTTGAGCATCTTTATGCTCATAAGACAGCTGTTGCAAATGCTGCAAGATCCGCTGTCGCTGATCAGCATCAATCGTACCTAGTAATACCCCAGTATAATATTCATACGCACCATTCTGATCACCCAAATTAACGCTTTGTTTAATGAAGCGTAAGGCTTTTGACTGATCCTGTGGTAATAGCTCACCGCGTACATACAGTTGTGCAATCTGTTGGGTTGCTTCGAGATGATCTTGCTGCGCGGCCAGAAACAGATAATGGATTCCCAAGCTTAAATCTTGGGTGGTACCCTCTGCCAAATAGTGTTGTGCCAACTGGTACTGTGAACCAGAGTGTCCCTGATCTGCATTCTGAATCAACAGTTGTAGACGATGCTGTTCTGCCGCATCCTGAGTGGGTTCGGACAATTCGGTGATTCGATACTGAGCTTCCAGATTACCGCGTGCCACGGCATGACGATACCAATACAATGCTTTTTCGCAATCTCGATGCTGATAGTGATCATCCTCAAAGACCTGTCCCAGATGGTAAGCAGCTTCATCACTGCCAAGACGGAATGCATTTTCAAACAGATTAATCGCATTTTCGGTACTTTGCGGACGCCCCAAACCTTTGAATTGCATTAGTCCCATACCGACATAGGCCTGAGGGATTTCCTGCTGTTGAGCCAGATCCTGATAAATCTGATAGGCACGTGCATAATTCGACTGCTGCCCTTCAGTAATGAGACGAGCCGCGTGCTTGAGCTGGGCCTCAATCTGTTCAATCCATAGGTCATGTTGCACTGCCCTGGCTTGATCTCGTGTTACCGGGTCAGGACGCTTCCACATCCAGATCCCCAACGCCACGATTCCCAAAATCAGCACCAGTAAGAACCACATAGCTGCTCCCTGATATTGTTTTTTGTTATATGAATATAGTCTTCATTCTAAACGCAGGCACAAAAAAAGCACAGTAACTGTGCTTTTTTATTTTGTATATCAGGATTTTGCTCGCTTCATATCCAACTTTTTCAACACTTCTGATACTGCAACCATGGCAAAACTGGAAGTCACCACTACCGCTGAACCATAACCACCACAACGTAAGCCCGCGCTTGGACAGACATCGGCACTGGAAAAGGGATTGTCGATTGAATAAACACAGGTGATGCCGAATTTTTCTTTCGGTTTTTTACAGATACCTTTTGCACGTAATTGCGCACGTAATTTTGCCAGCATCGGGTCCTGTTCAGTTTTGGATAAATCAGCCACCCGGATTTTTAATGGGTCCAGTTTACCGCCTGCTCCACCCGAGACAATCAGAGGAATTTTATTGAAACGACAATGCAGCATCAAAGCAAATTTAGCTTTTACATCATCAATACAGTCCAGAATAATGTCAGGTTTTCCCGCTAGGATTTCTTTGACATTTTCAGGCGTGAGATAGTCATCAATCAAGTTTACTTTAATACGTGGGTTAATCGCACGGCAGCGTTCAGCCATGATTTCAATCTTTTCACGGCCTAAGGTGGTCGTCATCGCGGGTAATTGGCGATTGATATTCGATGCCGCCACTACATCCATATCAACAATAGTCAGTTCACCGATTCCAGTACGTGCCAGTGCTTCGACTGCCCATGAACCGACACCGCCAATTCCAATCACCATCACATGACTGTTTTCATAATGATGAAAGCTGTCATCGCCATAAATTTTGGCTACACCGGCAAAGCGGCGGTCATATTCATCATCTTGAAGCAGATCAGTCATAGGTCATCAATAGCAAGAAAAACATCGGGGCATTTTAGCAAATTCGCAGCCGGTTGACTGCCACTAAAATTCAGACACAAAATCAGTCAAAAAACTATTCTTTAACCATCCATAAAAAGCTTAAAATCGATCAAATTCTATTCGCCATTAAAATCATCACAATAGATCTTTTTCATAAATCAAAAAATGATCGTTATTTCATATTTAAATGGATATTGAAAGCTCTCTCTCCCTCTGAAATGAGAAGTATTACTTCGCAAGAGGAGGAGGGATATTTCTTAGATATAACCTTTTCCTTGCGCAGTAGTGCTACTCATCTCCTACAAAGAGGAGAATTTCATTTTAATGATTAAAAAATAGATCTCTTTCATAAATCAAAAAACGATCTTCTTTTTGGTTAATATTTGCACTCCGGATTTCTTGGCATTCGTGCATAATCTGCGGATGAAATACATCGATTCAAA
>NZ_DEZM01000128.1:0-20378 GCF_002364825.1 Acinetobacter sp. UBA3132
GTATATGCGTGAAATGGGTACTGTTGAACTTTTAACGCGTGAAGGCGAAATCAGCATTGCAAAACGTATTGAAGAAGGGATCCGTGACGTTCTTCACTCCATTGCTTACTGGCCAAATGCCGTAGAAGTTGTACTACAAGAATACAAAGATTATGAAGCTGGCGAACGTCGCCTGGCCGACCTGCTTTCAGGTTATTTAGACCCTGAAACTGATGATGATATTCCAGAAGTGCTGGAAGAAGTCGCTGACATCGAAGAAGATGAAGAAGCAACTACCAAGTCAACCAAAGATGTAAAACTGGATGATGAGGAAGATGAAGAAGAGTCTGACAGTGATGACGATTCTGAAGGTGATTCAGGTCCAGATCCAGAAATCGCTAAAATTCGTTTTGCTGAACTTTCAGATGCATGGAAAAATACCAAGGCTGTCATTGAAAAGTATGGCCGCAACAGCAAAGAAGCAGAAGAAGCACTGCAAGCTTTAGCTACTGTGTTCATGATGTTCAAGTTCACACCGCGCCTGTTCGATATCATTTCAGAAATGATTCGTGGTACCCACGACCAGATCCGTAGTGCAGAACGTGAAGTAATGCGTTATGCAGTCCGTCGTGGCCGCATGGACCGTACCCAGTTCCGTACTTCTTTTCCGGGTCAGGAATCTAATCCAGCCTGGTTAGATGAGCAAATTGCAAAAGCGCCTGCTGATCAAAAAGCTTATCTGGAAAAAGTACGTCCTGACGTGCTAGCATTCCAGCAAAAGATTGCGGACATTGAAAAAGAACTTGACCTGAAAGTTCGTGACATCAAAGACATCGCCAAACGTATGGCAGTGGGTGAAGCGAAAGCGCGCCGTGCCAAGAAAGAAATGGTTGAAGCGAACTTACGTCTGGTCATTTCGATTGCGAAGAAATACACCAACCGTGGCTTGCAGTTCCTGGATCTGATTCAGGAAGGCAATATCGGTCTGATGAAAGCCGTAGACAAGTTTGAATACCGTCGTGGTTACAAGTTCTCGACTTATGCAACCTGGTGGATTCGTCAGGCGATTACCCGTTCAATCGCGGACCAGGCACGTACTATCCGTATTCCAGTACACATGATTGAAACTATTAACAAGATCAACCGTGTATCTCGTCAATTGCTTCAGGAAATGGGTCGTGAACCTACTCCGGAAGAACTGGGCGAACGTCTGGAAATGGACGAAGTGAAGGTTCGTAAAGTACTGAAAATCGCCAAAGAACCTATTTCGATGGAAACACCGATCGGTGATGATGAAGATTCGCATTTGGGTGACTTCATTGAAGACAGCAACATCACCTCTCCTGTGGATGCGGCAACGTCAGAAGGCCTGAAAGAAGCGACACGTGAAGTACTGGAAAACCTGACTGAACGTGAAGCGAAAGTCCTGAAAATGCGTTTTGGTATCGACATGCCAACTGACCATACTTTGGAAGAAGTAGGTAAGCAGTTCGACGTAACCCGTGAACGTATCCGTCAGATTGAAGCGAAAGCCTTACGTAAGCTGCGTCATCCTTCCCGCTCTGAACACCTGCGTTCATTCCTGGAAAATGACTAAGATTTGATACAATTGATAGAGACTTGAAACTCAGTTGATAGTCTCCATCTATGTATCCAGACAGACCCAAACGCCCGCGCTCATGCAGGCGTTTCGAATAGGGGGACTACATGTTAGACCGTACACCATCTCGTGAACTACAGGAACATCTTTGGGTTTTCCCTATGGACTACCCGATCAAGCTGATTGGCCTTGCTGGCGAAGAGCTGCTGAATGCTGTGGTTGAGATTTTTAGCAAACACTTTCCTGACTTTGAAGGTGACAGTGTAACGATTACACCATCTCGTACAGGTAAATATCATTCGATCTCTGCACAGCTCCGTTTCCTTGAACTTGAACAGGTACATGCTGTTTATGCAGATCTGGCTGCTTGCCCCTTGATCAAAACTGCGCTTTAAGACAGCTCAGGCCGCAATAAGAAACACGCTTCAGGGCGTGTTTTTTTATATCTGTGAATTGGTAATTGAGAATTACTGTGAATCACTCCCCTATCACGGCTTGAAATCATTATAATTATTGGCAGTATTTTTTATCTTTCCAAGGACGCACACTGTGACTGATGCGGTTCAAAAACCCTGCCTGATTATTCGTCAATATAATGACCTGACTCCCTACGAAGACCGCTTTCTGGAAATGAAAGCCCTGACTGAAAACCGTGATGAAAACACCCCGGATGAGTTGTGGATTTTGCAGCACTATGATGTCCTGACTCAAGGGCAAGCGGGTAAGCCGGAACATATTCTGATGCCATCCAATATTCCGGTAATTCAGACCGATCGTGGTGGTCAAGTGACTTGGCATGGTCCGGGCCAGCTGGTGGCGTATTTTATGTTTGACCTGAACCGTCTTGGCTGGAACGTCCGTACGCTGGTATCCTATGCCGAAAACCTGATGATTGAGCTACTCAAGAAGCATAATATTGAAGCCTATGCCAAACCGGATGCACCCGGTGTCTATGTCAATGAACGCAAGATTGGTTCCCTTGGCTTTAAAATCCGTAAAGGTCGCAGCTATCATGGTCTTTCCTTGAATATTGACTGTGATCTGACAGGTTTCCATACCATCAATCCATGTGGCTATGCAGGACTGGAAATGGTCCGCATTAACGACTTGGTCAACAACCCGCCAAAATTTGCTGACTTGTGTGTCGAAATTATTGAAACTTTAACCAGCAGCGGTTACTTTAAGGACGTTAGCGTCGAGCAAAGATAAAGCCTTTGCATTTCAACAATAAATAAATTAGAGTAATTACTCTAAACTAATAATATTCCAGGTAGGGATCATCACGTGATTGCAACTAAATCCGTTAAACCTGCTTTGCAACAGGCCTATGTCAAACTCATGATGGATGTGATTGGCAGAGGCTTAGTCATGGCAAGCCAAGTCGATGAAGAAATCAAAAAGGAAGTTGCCCAGTTTCCGGCGAATTTCAGTCTTTCCATGAGAGTCTTCCCCCATGGCCCGGCATTTATTGCCCGGGTTACTGAAGAGAAGCAACTTGAACTCGTGAAATCTATGGCCACTGCGCCTGACCTTACGATCACCTTTAAGCATCTGCATCATGCCTTTTTGGTCTTTTCATTCCAGGAAAGTACCTCACAGGCCTTTGCCCATGACCGCATGATTGCCGATGGTGATATCTCTTATGCTATTCGTCTGGTGCGTTGTCTGAATAAAATGGAAGCCTTAATTTTGCCGAAAATGGTGGCACAACTGGCTGTCAAAGAATATCCAAGTAATCTCAGCCTGAAAGAAAAATTAACTGAAGCAAGCAGCATCTATTTAAAAATTGCTCAATCTTATTTGAAACGGAGTGTCTGATATGACTAAGCCTTATTATGAATTTTTCTGTCCAGTCAAGGTGATTGCCGGTCATGCTGCGCTCGAACATATTCCGTTTGAACTCTCGACTTTAGGTGCCAAACGTCCACTCATCATTACCGATAAAGGCGTACGTGCCAATAATCTGCTTGCACCGATTGAAGCTGCTTTTGAATCGACGGATGCAGAGATTGCAGCAATTTTTGATGATGTCCCACCCGATTCGAGCTTAGGTACAGTACGTCGTGCTGCACAGCTATATCGTGACAATAACTGTGATGCGATTATTGCCATTGGGGGCGGTTCAGTTATCGATACCTCAAAAGCGACCAACATTCTGGTCTCTGAAGGTGGTGATGACTTGCTTAAATATTCTGGCGCACATAACCTGCCAAAGCCCTTAAAACCATTTTTCGTAATTCCAACCACGTCTGGAACAGGTTCTGAAGTAACCATGGTTGCAGTGGTATCGGATACTGAAAAGAACCTGAAAATACCGTTCGCATCTTATTATCTGATGCCGCATGCTGCGATTCTTGATCCACGTATGACCCAGACTTTGCCACCGCATTTAACCGCAATGACTGCAATGGACGCGATGACCCATGCGGTCGAAGCCTATACCTGTATGGCAGCCAATCCGATTTCAGATGCTTATGCCACAGCAGCAGTGAAGAAAGTCAGTGAGAATCTGTTTAAGGTGCTGGATAATCCGTCTGATGCTCAAGGTCGTCTGGAATTGGCACAAGCTTCTACCATGGCTGGGATCGCTTTTTCGAACTCAATGGTTGGTCTGGTGCACTCACTCGGTCATGCGCTCGGTGCGGTAGCTCACTTGCCGCATGGACTATGTATGAATCTGTTCCTGCCTTATGTACTGGAATACAACAAGGAAGTGAATGGTGGCAAGATTGCAGAGCTGCTTCTGCCACTGGCTGGCCCTGATATTTATGCACAGACCCCGGGGCATCTGCGTGCCGATAAAGCGATTGCAACCATTCAAGCGATGCGTGACCGTATTTATGCTCTGACTAAATTACCACGTACATTAAGTGAAACAGGTAAGGTTTCTGAGGCACAACTGGATGAAGTTGCCGAGAAAGCATTAAATGATGGTTCCATCATTTATAACCCGAAAGAAGCCACGTTGGAAGATTTGAAAACCATCTTAAAAAAAGCTTGGTAATTCCTGAAAAATAAGCGAATATAGCGAAAATTTAGAGCCTGGTGTTTTTTTAAGCATCAGGCTTTTATCTTGCATGAAAATTTCATCATCAATCATGATAATTTTGGCATATTTCATGCTGTAGTAATCTCAAAAAAATTGCTAGCAAAAATGTTCATTCTAGAGTAGATTGGCGCGCTTTTGCTTAATTTGTAGGGGGGATCGTTCGTCTCAAACGATCCTTATTCAATATGACTGATCCTTGATCAACGATTAAGAGGATAACGCCGTTGACAAATTTCTCTGGGACTCAATCGGCAGCTAAACTGCAAAAAACGCTGGGACTCTGGCACATCATTATTATCGGTTTAGCTTATATTCAACCCATGACCTTGTTTGATACTTTTGGTCTGGTATCTGAAGAAAGTAACTTTCACGTTCCTACCTCTTACATTTTTGCACTGATTGCAATTTTGTTAACCTCTTTGAGCTATGGTCATATGATTCGTCGCTACCCATCTTCGGGTTCGGCCTATACCTATGCCCAAAAATCCATCCACCCAAATGTTGGTTTTATGGTGGGTTGGTCATCATTACTAGATTACCTGTTATCACCGATGGTCAATATCATTCTGGCGGTGATTTATCTGGAAGCACTTTTTCCAGACATGAACCATTGGGTTTGGGTCATTGGTTTAACCGCGTTTATGACTGCGATTAACCTTCGCGGTGCGAGATTTGTTGCCAACTTCAACAGTATGATTGTATTCGTACAATTGGGCGTCATTGCATACTTCACCTGGATGGTTTACCAACTTCTGGAAGGTGGCGTAAATGCAGACGGCACATTAGTCGATGCAAAGTATCAACTGTGGAGTTTAGAGCCATTCTGGAATGAGTTTACTTCTGTTGCTGCCCTGATTACCGGTGCAACCTTACTGTGCTTCTCATTTACAGGTTTTGACTCTTTAAGTTCTCTTGCTGAAGAAACCAAAGATACTGAGAAAACCTTACCTAAAGCGATTTTCTTGACTGCATTAATAGCGGGTATCATTTTCATCATCAGTACTTACTTCATGCAGATCTTCTTCCCGAATGATCCAAAAACCTACTTTGAAGATATCGCTGCAACACAGCCTGATATTTTACAAGCAGTAGGTGGCGTGGCATTTAAGACAGTGGTACTTTATTTTGCGATTGTGACAGTTATGGCTTCCGGTATTTCAGCGCATGCGGGTGTGTCTCGTCTGATGTACGTAATGGGTCGTGATGGCGTAATTAACAAAAAAATCTTTGGTCACATTAGTCCGAAAAACTACACACCGTCGTACAACATCCTGATCGCTGGTGCAGTTGCTTTAACTGCTGGTTTCATGGATCTTGACTTTGTCGTGTCACTGATCAGCTTTGGTGCGTTAACTGCATTCAGTTTCGTCAACTTGTCGGTGATTTCACGTTATGCACTGCGTGATGGTCGCACGAAGAGTGCCAAAGAGATCATGAATTTTGTCGTCGTTCCCTTACTTGGCTTCATTTCAGTGTTTGCATTATGGCTAGAAGTCGACGAAGCTTCGCTTAAATACGGTCTGATCTGGGCATTTGGCGGTATCTTGTACCTGGGTTATAAGACCAAAGGCTTCAAGCATCCTGCTCCTCAGCACAATGAATTTGATGATAAATAATATCCTTCTTATTCAAATAAAAAAGGCGCTTGATGCGCCTTTTTTAGTTCTGACTTGTTTATTTTTTAGTTCAGTTCAAAATCATTTTAGACGACAGTTAAAGCCCATGCGGGTATCAACAATATTGTCTTTATAACCAAGCCGTTCGATAAATAGATTACGATTTTTTAAAACCTCCTGACTTTCAGGACTCAAACGCGCCTTGTTTTGTACAGCCAGATGATAGGTTTCATTCACCACACCCTGGAAGATATTACACACTTCCTGACGTTTTGGTTGATTCAGAATCCGTCCGCGCCAACTCCATTCAAAATCATCTTTGCTAAGGGTTTTACCCCAAGCTTCAATACGCTCATTCAGTTGCTGCTGCATCTCTGCCATACCCTGCCTGATTTCCTCCTGAGTAAGCGGTTTTACCTCTTCTACTGGCTGTTGTGGTTCTGGCTGTGCCTGGCTTGCTCCACTAAACATTAATAAAACCGCACAACTCGCTGTGATCCACCCCTTATTCAAGTTTTTTTCCTTTTTTTGTGTTCTCAAATTATTTATACCGAAGATAAGCCCAATGACCAACCACTGCACAAGCCTTGTTACATAAATAAAAAAAAGCCACCAATTGGCAGCTTTTCTTAAAAAAAGAAACTAATTAAAGCATTTTAAACCCCTGCTGACGCCAGGCCTCGTACACAATCACTGCTGTCGCATTAGACAGGTTCAGACTACGCGAATTCTCAGCCATTGGCAGACGGATCCAGTGTTCTTTCGGGAACATCATACGCACATTTTCTGGCAGACCACGTGTTTCCGGCCCCATCAATAAAGCCACAGGACGATTTAAGTCTGAAGTATGTGGGGTTTCAGAACCTTTAGTCGTCAATGGATAGACCGCATCTGCACCAATGCCTTGAGAAGCCAAATCTACCAGACATTCTTCAATATTTTCCCAGATTTGCATATTGGCATATTCATGGTAATCCAGACCGGCACGTTTTAGCTTTTTGTCATCCAGTTCAAAGCCCAGCGGCTTGACTAAATGCAACTGTGCTCCCGTATTTGCGCATAGGCGAATAATATTACCTGTATTGGCAGGAATTTCAGGCTCATATAAAACAACATGGATCACAGCTTTTCTCTACTCTTGGGAGGAGTTAAGTGGTCGTTTACGACCACTTAAGTTTTTCACGTAAACGCACCACTTCACCAATAATGGTCAAAGTTGGTGCCTGAATATGGTGCTCATTCACTTTCGATGCAATATCTTGGAGCGTTCCCACCACTACTTTTTGCTCTGGTGTGGTGCCTTTTGAGACTAGGGCCACAGGCATATCTGGACGCTGACCATGCTCAATCAATTGTGCACAGATTTTTTCCAGTCCAACCAGTCCCATATACAGTACCAGTGTCTGGTTTTCATAGACCAGTTCATTCCAAGGCAGCTCTGGTGAACCCTCTTTTAAATGGCCTGTCAGGAAACGCACGCTTTGCGCATAATCACGGTGAGTTAATGGAATACCAGCATAGGCTGAGCAGCCAGACGCAGCAGTAATACCTGGAACAACCTGGAAAGCTACGCCCGCAGCAAACAGCTCTTCAATCTCTTCACCGCCACGACCAAAGATAAACGGATCACCGCCTTTTAGACGACAAACGCGCTTGCCTTCACTGGCATATTTTACCAGTAAGGCATTGATCCCTTCTTGTGGCACTGCATGATTAGATCGTGCTTTACCAACGTAGATCTTCTCTGCATCACGGCGGCACAAGTCCATGATTGATGCAGAGACCAGACGATCATAAATCACCACATCGGCTTGTTGCATTAAACGCAATGCTTTTAGGGTCAAGAGTTCTGGATCACCAGGACCTGCGCCAACGAGGTAAACCTCACCTTTTGGCTTTTGCCATTCCAGTAGCGCCTGTTCAATCAGATGGTCAGCTTCAGCCAGATTGTCATTAAAGACCTGTTCTTTCAAAGGACTAGCATAAAGCTCTTCCCAGAAAATACGGCGTTCATCCGGATTAGCAATCTTGGCTTTTACCGCGCTACGCCACTTCCCAGAGAATTCAGCCAGTTTACCCATACCATGTGGAATGGTGGTCTCTAGCTGGGTACGAATCTGACGGGATAACACCGGTGACGTGCCATTTGATGCTACCGAAATCACTAGCGGTGAACGGTCAATAATCGCCGGAACCATAAAGCGGCAATGCGGTGGATCATCTACACTGTTCACCAGAACATTTTCAGCTTCACAGGCATTAAAGACCTGACGGTTGACTTCAGCATCATCAGTCGCTGCAATCACCAGACGATAAGAGCGTAATGGAATTTCAGGATTGAAAGGTGCCTGAACATATTGGCCAGCAGTTGCTTGAATAATCTCAAGCAGAGCTGCTTCAATTTCAGGTGCAATTACCGAGATAACTGCGCCTGCTTTCTGTAGCAATACCGCTTTCCGGTACGCAATATGTCCACCACCAACAATCAGACAGGGTTGCTGCTGCAACTTTAACGAGATTGGGAAAATATCCACGAAAAGCCTCAAATATTTAGATCTGACTGTCTAAGCAATTTTCATGCACATTTTGGTGCATACACCGATATTTAGTCGATGTAAGTTGCACCACCCATGTACGGACGCAATACTTCAGGGATCTCAATTGAACCATCTGCACGTTGGTAGTTTTCCATCACAGCAAGTAAGGTACGACCCACTGCCAAACCTGAACCATTTAAAGTATGCACAAATTCAGTTTTCTTCTGGTCGGCACGGTAACGCGCTTTCATACGACGTGCCTGGAAATCACCCATATTTGAACATGAAGAGATTTCACGATAGGTATTTTGGCTTGGTACCCAAACTTCCAGATCATAAGTCTTGGTTGAACCAAAGCCCATGTCACCGCCACACAGAATGATCTTACGGTATGGAAGGCCTAAAGCTTGCAGGATACCTTCTGCATGACCAGTTAAGTCTTCCAGTGCCTGCATAGAATCTTCAGGTTTTACGATCTGAACCATTTCAACTTTATCAAACTGGTGCTGACGGATCAGGCCACGGGTATCACGACCATAAGAGCCCGCTTCACTACGGAAACATGGCGTATGTGCAGCATATTTCAATGGCAGGCGGTCGGCATCAATAATTTCATCACGCACGAAGTTGGTTACTGGCACTTCAGCTGTTGGAATCAGATAAAATTCTTTTTCGCCTTGCAGCTTGAATAAGTCTTCTTCGAATTTGGGTAACTGACCTGTGCCACGTAGCGAATCAGCATTTACTAAATACGGCACATAGGCTTCGGTATAACCATTTTTGGTGGTGTGCGTATCCAGCATGAATTGAGTCAACGCACGTTGTAGACGCGCTAAAGGACCTTTTAATACGCTAAAACGTGAACCAGTCAATTTAGTTGCTGTTTCAAATTCCAGACCGCCCATCATTTCACCCAAGTCAGTATGGTCTTTGATTTCAAAATCAAATTCGCGTGGTGTACCCCATTTCAGGATTTCCACATTGTCAGACTCATCTTTACCTTCAGGAACAGATTCATCTGGCAAGTTTGGAATAGACAGGGATTTTTCTTCCAGTTCAGCTTGCAATTCAGCCAGTGCTGCTTCTGCTGCTTTAATTTCATCGCCAATTGCAGACATGCGTGCCATGATTTCAGACGCATCGCCACCGGCTTTTTTGATTTGGCCAACTTGTTTCGCACCCGCATTACGCTCAGCTTGTAGCGATTCAGTTTTGGACTGAATTTCTTTACGGCGAGCTTCAAGTGATGCCCACTCCTCGACATTCAGTTGAACACCACGTTTTGCCAAGGCTAAATTTACAGCCTCAATATTATTTCTGAGTAATTTCGGGTCGATCATAGCCAATCTTTAGATAAGAAAAAAACTGGCTATAGTGTAAGCTCTTAACGGCAAAAAATACAGTGACCTGGTGAATGGCTGCGCCTTATTAGCACAATATTTAAGGGGTTGTTTTTGGCAAAATGGATAAATATTCAGGTCGGATGATCCCGTTTAATGCCGTATAAGGTACTTTTAATTCTACCATCACACTTGTGGACTTACTCAACTCACCTGCTGGATAAATCAGTACCAAGCCTTGACTGTCAAAATAATAATTATCACTTAATTCCAATTGCTTTGATGTTACTTGGGCACGATCCAACCAGTCTTTGTTTTCTTGATACAAGCTTTGTTTTAACTTTCCTTCAGTATTGCCCAGCATGATTTGATAAAGAGCCAGACGTTTCTTTTGCTTTAGGTCCAGATTGACGTATTCAGTATGAGATTGTGGCTGTGCTGCACGTTTAGGCTGATGAACAGTTTTGAATATAAAAGTCACCAGATGACCATGCTGATTCAGGTAACTGACCTGAATAGAACGCTGCTCAAAAAATTTCGACTGATCCTTTGCTTTGATTTTATCACTGCTTACTTTGTTAAAGGCAACTGGTTCGGTACGCTGCATACGCTCTATAAAATACTGGTCAATCCAAGCCATATTGGTATCTACAGTTTGCAGATCAAAGCGCACACAACTCTCTACTTCGCACACGACCTGATTAACACCTTTCACTGGAATGGTTTTGGATTGTATTTGCCCTGCTTCTTCTGTTTGCGCAGATGCATTGACTGAAGACGTTTGAGGCTGACAGGCAAACAACCCCACATTTAAACATAAAATACAGCTGATCCAGCCGGTTTTAAATGAAGTCATTTTCATCCTAAGCACCTGAAATTTCATAATTTAATTGACTTGACTTTTGTTTATTCTAAAACGCCTGAATCTCCAGATATAGGCAAACCTTGTAATGTCTCCAAATCCATTTCTATTATTGGCAAATAAAAAGCAACCCGAAGGTTGCTTTTTTATTTTGCTGATATTGATGCTTATTGATCAATAATGTCCGTTCCTTTAGGCGGTGTGAAATTAAAGGTAGATGCCGGAATGCTGGCATTCACTTTCACATTGCTAAAGTTGATATAGGTAGTTTGACCCAATGAATCTTCCAGAATCATCAGACTCGGTGCCTTGTTAGCGCCAAAGCTAATCGTCAGGCTTTCAAACACACCATCACTTGCCTTTGGATACAGCTTGTAATAGGTCTTGCCTTTATTTGGCTGCGTCACACGATAAGACTGCATGATCTGGTTGGTATTTCCAGAGAGCAATAATGCTGGTGTATTGGAGACTTGTTCATCCAGGCTCTGACGAACGGCTTGCTGCAAGTCTGGGTCATAGATCCAGACAGTTTTTCCTGTGGTAGCAATTGTCTGTTTCGAAGGTGCCGTGGTTTCCCAATAGAATTTACCCGGACGCTGCACTTTCATTACACCACGAAAGGTCTGGTTCATGTGCTGGGCGCTCAAACCTTTTTTCTGAGTTGCTTTCGGATTGGTAATCTTGGTGGTTTGCTCAAAGTTTGCCGTTAAGCTACGGATATTACTGAGCTGCTTCACCAGATTAGCAGTGGCTTGCTGCTCCGTCGCTGCAGTTGCGGCAAATACAGTCGTGCTCATGACAGGAGCCAGTGTTGCCGCACCGATTGTTATGGCACATACAGTTTTACGAAGGATATTCATAATCTCACCTTTTTGTATTTGCATATCGCTATGTATCTAATGGCTCATCTTAAACTAATTTCAAAAACTAAGATGATAGAAAATAAGAAGTTTTGTATTGTTATTAATGCAAAATCCCTGCTTTTGTTCATCATGATGAAGATCACCGTTTATTCTTCAGCCATATGTTTCAGACTGACTCGTCAATCTTCAAGCATAAAAAAACCCACAGAATCTGTGGGTTTTTTCTATTGTCGCAGATTATGCTTCAACAGATACGTAGCGACGACCGAACTGGCCTTTCACTTCGAATTTTACTACGCCATCAGCAGTAGCAAATAAAGTATGGTCACGGCCCATACCTACGTTAACACCAGCGTGGAATTCAGTACCACGTTGACGAACGATGATGTTACCTGCAGTTACAGTTTGACCACCGTAAACTTTAACACCTAACATCTTAGGATTCGAATCACGACCGTTCTTAGTCGAACCACCGGCTTTTTTAGTTGCCATGTCTCATTACTCCTAGTAATTAGCCTGAAATGCTAGTAATTTTCAACTCGGTAAACCATTGACGGTGACCTTGTTGTTTACGGTAGTGCTTACGACGACGCATTTTGATGATGCGAATTTTGTCGTGACGACCATGGCTAACTACTTCTGCAGTTACTTTAGCGCCAGCTACCACTGGAGCACCGATTTGAATGCTTTCACCGTTTACAAGCATCAACACGTCATCAAAAGTAACAGTTGCGCCAGTTTCAGCTTTCAATAATTCAACTTTAAGGGTTTCGCCCTCAACTACACGGTGCTGTTTACCACCGCTTTGGATTACTGCGTACATAATGTACTCCAAATATGCCCGTGTCGTCGTGCCGATAAAGGGATATACCGGTCTTAAAACGTACGCCACTGGGGGTTATACAAGGGCAAAGATTTTAAGGGATATTCGTATAAACAACAAGCCATTTTATAGAAATATTGATGAATACATTTATCCATCTCTTTGAGATTATACTAATTTTAGTAAAATCAGACACTCATGCAATTTTTTGCTACAAAAATCAACAGAGCCGGACGGTTATTTTTGAGTAGTATACTGAGCCACAAATTTCGGAGTACATGATCCGTAAAGGTAAATCGATAGAGTACAGTCAGCCACCAGAATCAGGCTGGATGGATTATATTCATCATAAAAAACTGATTTTTAGTGGAGTTTGTACGTTTCTTATGTTTCATGGATGTTATAAATTGTTAAACTACCGACTTGAGATTTACCAAACTAGAGGTTTCCTTTCACATGACCATCGACTTTAAGCAAGATATTCTCGCTCCTGTGGCACATGACTTTGCTGCGATGGACACATTTATTAATGAGGGGATTACTTCAAAAGTTGCCTTAGTCATGGCAGTGAGCAAACATGTGGTTGAAGCAGGTGGCAAGCGTATGCGCCCGATTATGTGTTTACTGGCAGCCAAAGCCTGTGGCGCAGATGATCTGGATCAGCATCGTAAACTCGCAGCGATCGTTGAAATGCTACATACTGCAACGCTGGTACATGATGACGTCGTGGATGAGTCTGGCTTGCGCCGTGGCCGTCCAACTGCGAATGCGACCTGGAATAACCAGACTGCCGTATTGGTCGGTGACTTCCTGATCTCACGTGCCTTTGACCTGCTGGTTGATCTGAACAATATGGTCTTACTCAAGGACTTCTCAACTGGTACCTGTGAAATTGCCGAGGGTGAAGTATTGCAGTTGCAATCGCAACATCAGCCTGAAACAACTGAAGAAACGTATTTAAATATTATTCATGGTAAAACTTCTCGCCTGTTTGAACTGGCCACTGAAGGTGCTGCCATCCTGACTGGTAAAGAAGAGTTCCGAGCACCGCTACGAACTTTTGCCGGTCACTTTGGAAATGCTTTCCAGATCATTGACGATATTCTGGATTACACTTCAGATGCAGAAACACTGGGCAAGAATATCGGGGATGACCTGATGGAAGGTAAACCGACCTTGCCATTGATTGCGGCACTGAAGAATACCTCTGGGGATGACTTCGAGATTGTGCGTAAGAGCATTGCAACGGGCGGTACTGACCACCTTGAACAGGTGATTCATATTGTCAATGCATCCGGTGCTCTGGATTACTGCCGTCAGCGTGCGACTGAAGAAACCGAAGCTGCGATCGCTGCACTGGATCTACTGCCGGATTCTGAATACCGTCAGGCGCTGATTAACCTGGCCAAACTTGCGCTTCATCGCATCCAATAGATACCCACCTCGCCTATGCATATTAAATTTCTCGATATTTTCCAAAGCATGCAGCAACAGCTTGAGCAGCCTCAGGCAAAGCTGGATGAAAACCTGTTAATTGAACTCGTGAATCGTATACGACCAATAGACAGCAAGAATACCGAAGAAATCGAAGAAAAATTTCAGGCATTTTTACAGTCTTTACTGATCACTCCTAATGCGGTTTCTACCTTGCAGACCTTTGTGCTGCGCGTGATTAACCGCTACAAACAGACCAGCCTGTTTTCTGATACAGGTATTTTATCCCTTGACGGTTTCTGGAATCAGCTAAATCAGCGTATTGGTGCACATATTCTGCCCATGATTCCGGATGATAAAAGCCTGCAGGAACTGATGCGTCGGGTATTTCATGAACGCAGTGACCGCTACTGGCTCGACTATCTGGCCGATGAAGACTGGCTGCGACTGTTTAGCGTGATGAATCAGGGTCATTCTAATCAGCCTGAAAAAACCCGGATTAAAGATGAACTGATCAAGGCACTGACTATCCTGTCATATCGCGTCAGTGGTATTGCCCTGCATCCTGAATTTATCAATGCCCAGCCTGAACTGATGGAATATGAATCACCTTTTCTGATTCAGAACCGTGAGATCAATGAATTTATTCAGGAATATAAAAAGCGCTTTAATAATGTAGAACTGGTGGATTCAATCCTGCCACCAGACGCTTCTCAGGCAATGGTGATGCTTGAGCAATGTCATGATGTCGTCGCGAAAATTCGCCGCTCCACCAAACGCATTGGCGTAAGTGTCAGTTTGACCTACATGCTGGCCCTGCTGGAACAATGTCTGGAACGGATTGAAATTCTGCTGAATATGATCATGGATGATGACCAGTTGCGTTATCAGTCTATGGGGTATTTTCTGGTAGATATTACTGAAGCACTTTATAGTGAACGTAGTGTCCGCTCCCTGCTGGCGACTAACAGTGAATTACTGGCTTTACAGGTGACTGAGAATGCTTCCAAAACTGGAGAGCATTATGTAAGTACCGACAAGCAGGGCTTCCTGGCCATGTATAAGGCCGCAGCGGGTGCCGGGGTCATTATTGCCACTATGGCTACCCTGAAGATACTCATGGCACGTGTCACCATGGCACCGCTCATGCAAGCTTTTAGCTACAGTATGAATTATTCACTGGGCTTTATGCTCATCCATGTACTGCATTTCACTGTAGCGACCAAACAGCCCGCGATGACCGCAGCTGCACTGGCTTCTACCGTACAACAGCGTAAAGGCTCTAAAACCGCTCAGATTGCTGAACTGGCTGCATTGATCGTGAATATTATCCGGACCCAGTTTGTAGCAATTCTGGGAAATATTTCAATTGCCATACCCGTTGCTGCCTTGCTGACCTTTATGTGGGATGCTGCCCTTCATGAACCTTTAATGAATCATGCCAAAGCGGCCAAGACCTTACATGACCTGAACCCGTTTACTTCACTTGCGATTCCACATGCTGCAATTGCCGGGGTTTGCCTGTTCCTGTCTGGCCTGCTCGCAGGTTATTTTGACAATATGGCGGTATATCGTAAGGTCGGACCACGCCTGAAAGCGCATGCTCGTCTGGCTAACTTGATGGGACAAGAGCGCTTAAACAAATTTTCCGAATATATGGAACGTAATTTGGGAGCCTTGGGGGGTAACTTTATTTTCGGGATCATGCTCGGCAGTATGGGCACCATTGGTTTTATTCTCGGTATGCCGCTGGATATTCGTCATATTGCCTTTGCTTCGGCCAACTTTATTCAAGGACTGATAAATATTAATGGGCCTGATATTGGCCTGGTGGTGGTGTCGTTTCTAGGTGTTCTACTGATTGGTCTGACTAACCTGTTTGTCAGTTTTAGTCTGACCATTATTGTGGCATTACGTGCACGTCGGGTGCGTTTCGAACAATGGAAACCACTGGCGAAACTGGTCATGACCCATTTCCTGACTCGACCGAGCGATTTCTTCTGGCCACCAAAGCAAGATGTTGATATTGACGAAAATCATACAACCAGCAAAGGTTGAGACTGAGACAATTCTTGTTGATTTATCAACAGAATCACCTAATAAAAATATGGATTTTGTATAAATTACGCACACTTGAAAAAAAGTGTACTGACAAGTACACTTCAGGACAGACGGTTAACCGGTATCATGTCGGTTAGAAAGAACAAGGATATCTGGCATGTCTTACTTGTTGCTTTTTGTCGGTTTTTTATTTGATTTTCAGTGTGTTCGTTCATCTTGATTCAGTTTATAGCAAGTTTGATTTGCTGATTGCTGAATAAATAAAGTACTACACAGAGATCTGTCTGTATTAAATGACCGCAGCCATAAGGTGCCTGTATGGCATGCCATTTGTATTACTTTTAACCATCTGCTGGTGTATTGCCCCAGTTTGGTATAAAAAGTATGCAAACTTAATTTTATATGTATCGGAATTCTTGGAGGATTTATTCTCAAATGGCGACTTAAAATTCTCATTGCCTCAGTATGGCCTTCTGGATATTTCATAAATTGAACAATACAGATTGCCCATTCCAGTTATGTCGCTTGGTGATTTACATCAGCCAGCAATATCTTCCTCATAAACTATGGTGTGATGGGCATAAGAATTTTAAAAAACCTTTGGTGAATATGGTTTCCTCTAAAAGTAATCGCCGACCGGAGTATAAGTTTTATTTGGATCTTGTCATTGTGTTTAATTTTTTAAATACAATAAGTTACAAATAAAAAATTTAGATAAAAATCTAATCGAGGTGGAACAATGATGTCTGCAAAGCTTTGGGCACCTGCCCTGACTGCTTGCGCATTAGCAACAAGTATCGCGCTTGTTGGCTGTAGCAAAGATCCTAAAGAGGGCCAGCAAGCTGGTGCTCAACAGCAAATGCCACCGACTGAAGTTGGTGTGCTGGTTGCACAGCCACAAAGTGTTGAGCAGTCTGTTGAACTCTCAGGTCGCACAACAGCATTTGAGATTTCAGAAGTACGTCCACAGGCGACTGGTGTCGTGCTAAAACGCTTATTCAGCGAAGGCAGCTATGTCCGTGAAGGTCAGGCGCTGTATGAAATCGACTCTAGTACTAACCGTGCCACAGTGGACAATGCTCGTGCAGCAATTGCACGTGCTGAGGCAAATCTGGGCGTGTTACGTGTTAAAGAAGGTCGTTACCGTCAACTGGTTGGTACTAATGCGATTTCCAAGCAGGAATATGATGATATTGTAGCGCAGGTTAAACTGGCTGAAGCTGATTTGAATGCGAACCGTGCAACATTACGTAATGCTCAAATTAACTTAGGCTATTCAACTGTACGTGCGCCAATTTCTGGTCAGACTAACCGTTCTTCGATTACGGCGGGTGCGTTAGTGACTGCAAATCAGACAGAACCACTGGTTACGATTCAGCGCCTAGATCCAATCTATGTAGATATCAACCAATCCAGTGCTGAACTGCTACGTCTGCGTCAACAGTTAAGCCAAGGTAACCTCAACAGCTCAAACAACACCAAAGTGAAGTTAAAGCTTGAAGATGGCAGCATCTACCCAGTTGAAGGCCGTCTTGCATTCTCGGATGCCAGCGTGAACCCTGAAACAGGTACTGTGACTTTACGTGCAGTATTCCCGAACAAAAACCATTTACTTCTGCCAGGTATGTTTGCCACAGCGCAAATCGTGCAAGGCGAAATTCCAAATGCCTTCCTGATTCCACAAGCAGCGTTAACCCGCACACCTACGGGTCAAGCCATGGCGATGCTGGTGGGTGCTGATAATAAAGTGACTCCACGTCCAGTAACGACAGTCGGTACTCAAGGCAGCAACTGGATCGTAACCGAAGGTCTTAATCCAGGTGATAAAGTGATTGTTGATGGTATTGCCAAGGTAAAACCTGAACAGCAAGTGGTGCCTAAACCTTATCAACCTCAAGCGGCTGCCCCACAAGGTGCTGCTCAACCAGCTGCACAGCAACCTGCAGCAGATGCAAAAAAGGCAGATGATGCAAAGAAACAACCTGAACAAAAACCTGCTGCAAATGCATAAGGAGTAATGGTTCATGGCTCAATTCTTTATCCATCGTCCGATTTTTGCATGGGTGATTGCACTGGTCATTATGCTGGCGGGTATTTTGACCATCAGCAAAATGCCAATTGCTCAGTATCCGACGATCGCGCCACCAACAGTCACCATTTCTGCGACTTATCCGGGTGCATCTGCAGCGACTGTAGAAAATACAGTAACGCAGATCATCGAGCAGCAGATGAACGGTCTGGATGGCTTGCGTTATATTTCCTCGAACAGTGCCGGTAACGGTCAGGCATCCATCGCCTTAAACTTTGAACAAGGTGTCGATCCTGATATTGCACAGGTTCAGGTACAAAACAAGTTACAGTCAGCGACTGCACTTTTACCGGATGATGTACAACGTCAAGGTGTACGTGTTACCAAATCTGGTGCCAGCTTCCTTCAGGTATTAGCTTTCTATTCTCCTGATGGCAGCCTGACTGCAGATGACATTAAAGACTATGTAAACTCAAACATTTCTGAACCTTTAAGCCGTGTCGCTGGGGTGGGTGAAGTTCAGGTCTTTGGTGGTTCTTATGCAATGCGTATCTGGCTGGATCCAGCCAAAATGGCTAGTCTGCAAGTGACTCCAAGTGATGTGGCTCAGGCAATCCGTACCCAGAACGCTCAGGTGGCTGTCGGTCAATTAGGTGGTGCGCCACAAATTGAAGGACAGGTACTGAATGCGACAGTGAATGCGCAAAGTCTGCTGCAAACACCTGAACAGTTCGAAAATATCTTCCTGAAAAATACCACTTCAGGTGCTCAAGTCCGTCTGGGCGATGTCGCACGTGTAGAACTTGGTGCAGACAACTACCAGTTTGATTCTAAATTTAATGGTAAACCGGCTGGCGGTGTTGCGATTAAACTTGCAACCGGTGCCAATGCACTGGATACCGCTGAAGCAGTTGAAGAACGTTTAAAACAGTTACGTCCTAACTATCCTCAAGGGATGGTGGATACACTGGCATTTGATACCACACCATTCATTCAGTTATCGATTGAATCGGTGGTTCATACTCTCATTGAAGCAGTCATTCTGGTCTTCATCGTAATGTTCCTGTTCTTGCAGAACTGGCGCGCAACGATTATTCCAACCATGGCCGTTCCAGTCGTGGTATTGGGTACCTTTGCGGTGATTAACGTTTTTGGCTTCTCGATTAATACCCTAACCATGTTTGCCATGGTTCTCGCGATTGGTCTGCTCGTCGATGATGCGATCGTTGTGGTCGAGAACGTTGAACGTGTTATGGCTGAAGAGCATCTGGATCCTGTGTCGGCGACTGAAAAGTCGATGAAACAGATCTCTGGTGCGCTGATCGGTATTACCTCTGTACTGTCTGCAGTATTCGTACCAATGGCATTCTTTGGTGGTTCTACAGGTGTTATCTATCGCCAGTTCTCAATCACGCTGGTCACAGCAATGGTTCTGTCGCTGGTGGTGGCCTTAACCTTTACCCCTGCCCTGTGTGCGACCATTCTGAAACAGCATGATCCGAACAAGCCGCAAAGTAACAATCCGGCTGCACGATTCTTCCGCTGGTTTAACCATAGCTTTGACCGTGTTTCTGTGAAATATCAGGGCGGCGTCAATCGTATGACACACCACAAGATTTTCTCCGGTATCATCTATGCGGTGGTGATCGGGATTATTGTGCTGATCTTCCAGAAACTGCCTTCTTCATTCTTACCTGATGAGGACCAAGGTGTCGTAATGACGCTGGTACAGTTGCCACCAAATGCAACCTTGGAACGTACCGATAAAGTCATCAATACCATGACAGGCTACTTCCTGGAAAATGAAAAAGATCATGTCCAATCTGTCTTCAGTGTGGCTGGTTTCTCATTCACAGGTGTAGGTCAAAACGCTGGTCTGGCATTTATCAAACTGAAAGACTGGTCTGAACGCACCACACCAGAATCACAGGTCGGTGCAATTATCCAGCGTGGTATGGCACTGAACATGATTGTGAAAGATGCGTCTTACATCATGCCATTACAATTGCCAGCAATGCCTGAACTGGGTGTGTCTGCCGGCTTTAACATGCAGTTAAAAGCAGCAAGTGGTCAAAGCCATGAGCAACTTTTGGCAGCGCGTAATACTGTTCTGGGTCTGGCTGCACAAGACAAACGTCTTGCAGGTGTCCGTCCAAATGGTCAGGAAGATAACCCGCAGTACCGG
>NZ_DEZM01000099.1:0-13319 GCF_002364825.1 Acinetobacter sp. UBA3132
TTTCAGCGCCAACACGTTTTAACAGATCAAGCACGATTGGCTCGATAAATTTAACGATAGGCGATTGCAGACCTTCAATACCTTTTTCAAGTTCGTTGACTTTAATGTAAGCCAAACCGCGTGCGCCGTAGATGCCAACAAATTTAGTGTATTCATCAATTGCACTACGTGGCAGTGAACCAGCGCCTGGTACGCGAAGCGCAACGATACGACCTTTAGGATCTTTTGCAGGACCTGCAAATACTTTGAACTCAACGTCTTGCATGAGGTCTGCAACGTCAACCAGTTTCAAAGGAATACGTAAGTCTGGCTTATCAGATGCATAGTCACGCATAGCATCTGCATAGGTCATACGAGGGAATTTTTCGAATTGCACGTCTAGAAGTTCTTTGAACATCTTGATCGTCAATGTTTCCATCAAATCCATAATGTCATCGTCACTCATGAACGATGTTTCAACGTCGATCTGGGTGAATTCTGGCTGACGGTCAGCACGCAAGTCTTCATCACGGAAACATTTTGCGATTTGGTAATAACGATCGATACCGCCCACCATCAACAACTGTTTGAACAGCTGTGGAGATTGTGGAAGCGCATAGAAGCTACCGTTAGAAACACGACTTGGTACTAGATAGTCACGTGCACCTTCAGGCGTAGCACGGGTGAGAATCGGAGTTTCAACGTCAAGAAAACCATTGTCTTCGAAGTAGTTACGAATCAGGTTAGTCAGTTTAGAACGGAAACGTAAACGGTCTAACATTTCAGGGCGACGGATGTCCAAGAAACGGTACTTTAAACGTACTTCTTCAGAAATGTTGGTATTTTCGTCATTCAATGGGAATGGCGGAGTTTCTGACGCAGCAAGAACTTCAATTTCTTTACCAAGAACTTCGATTTGACCGCTGGTGATATTTGCGTTTTCAGTCCCTGCATAACGACGACGTACGCGGCCTGTAATTTTTAATACAAATTCTGAACGTGATTTGTCGGCAGTTGCGAATGCTTCAGGAGTATCTGGGTCAATAACCACTTGAACAAGACCATCACGGTCACGCATGTCAAGGAAGATTACACCACCGTGGTCACGGCGACGGTGAACCCAACCGCATAATGTTACGGTTTGGTCAATTTGAGCTTCGGTTAATGAACCGCAGTAATGAGTTCGCATCATAGCGTTAAAAATCCAACTATATGGTTTAAGGTCAGCGAATACGTAAACAGCGTACCGCTTTTCGTAAAGGTAGGATTATGCCTCTTTGGGCATGTAGTCACAAGAACCTGGGTCAAAAACAATATCATTTTAAAGTGAATAGACGAAAAGCCAGCGCTTTGTCTAACCCATCCTGCGACCTCTGTCTAAAAATAAAAACAATAAACAGCCTAGGCTGAAGGTGATCAGAAAGCCCTGACTAAATTCATTAATAGATCGTCCAGTAAAATAGTACAGATCCGATTGCCAGATATCTGTAGGGATATAGCGGGCATAATCCCAAACAGAAAACAGGCCGGTCAATACAGAAAACAGGACTAAGTTCCACGCAAACACTTTGATTTTTCGGCTGACTGCCAGATATTGCTGATGCTTTTTATAGTAGTGCACACTCATCCACAGCATAAACGGCAAAACAATCACGGACGTGCCAATCTGTAAAATCCGGTGCAGCGGATAACTTTGTCCAAACAACTGAAACTGTTGTGCTAAAACTTCATGGAAGGCAAAAGTCCGAAAATCGACGTGGGTCAGACCATCCCAGATTAAATGAGTGGCTGTGCCGATGATCAGTGCTAGACACATCTCCAAGATGAATCTTAAAGCTGAAAGGATGCTGTAAATATTTAAATCATGCTGAATGCCGATGAAACGGTAAGTTACTGGCCGGTAAACCAGATACCAGATGCTACAGAAAGCCAGCCCAATCCAGAGGTCTGGATGAATCAGCGAAGACCATAAATGCGTGATATTTGAATTGCTCGAAGTAAAGAGTCGATGTAAATCGGGCACCATACAGCCAATCGCCAACGCAGCAATCGGTAGCCGATTACCGCTTAAACGTGAAATAGGTGGGGCAAGCACAGCATGCGATAAGGTAAAGGGCATAAAAATAATGTTTTAATGTAATAAAAAATATTCAAAGAGCATTCTAATAAAATATATCACTGGTTATCGTAAACGATTGCAAAAATAATGAAATGTTATATTATAACATTATTCTATTTTAGTTATTTTGAGCTTGGGTCATGTCTTTTCATAAGAATTTAATAACACTCTCTATTTTTGCGGTTATTACACCATCTGCATTCGCACAACAAGAACAATCGGCGGTAACGGTACAAACGCTGGAAACCATCCAGGTTCAGGCCCATCCATTAGTACAAACCGCAGCAGATTTTGCGGTTGCGGATCATGTGGTGGATCAGAAAGCACTGTCTGAACGTGCAACCACCATTGGTGATGCCTTGGCAGATGAGCTGGGGGTATATTCGAATCAGTTTGGTACAGGTGCCAGCCGTCCTGTGATCCGAGGTCAGGATGGCCCACGTGTCAAAGTCTTACAACATGCTTCAGAAACAGCCGATGTTTCAACCTTATCTCCGGATCATGCTGTCACCGTTGATCCGATTCTGGCGAACCAGGTCGAAGTGATTCGGGGGCCATCTATATTACTTTACGGTGCCGGTACAGTCGGTGGGTTGGTGAATGTCACCGATCAAAAAATTCCGACCCAGATGCCTGAAGATGGTCTGGAAGGTACAGTCGGCCTGCGCTATAACTCAGGTAGTGACGAAAAACTGGCAAGTGCTGGTGTGACAGCGGGTATTGGTGAAAATTTTGCTTTGCGTGTAGAAGGCTCAAAACGTAAAGCTAATAACTATATTGCTCATGCAGGTTATTTCACAGAACATTCTCATCATGAAGAAGATGAAAATGGAAATGAAATTGAAGAAATTCATCGTGAAAAAGCCCGCCGTGTAGATAATACCTTTGCAGAAGGACAAACAGTCAATATTGGTGGATCATGGATTCATGATCGTGGTTTTGTTGGTCTATCTTATAGCAATCGCCAAGACCAATATGGTTTGCCAGGGCATAGTCATGAATATCATGACTGTCATCCACATGGTAATGAATTGCATTGTGGCGGACATGGCCCAGCACCACAACCGGATCCAAATGCAGTTGAAGAAGAACACGCACATGGTGGTCCATGGGTTGATCTGGAATCACATCGTTATGATATGCGCACTGAGTTAAATAACCCATTTGCCGGTTTTGACAAGTTGCGTGCCCATGCCAGCTTCACTGATTATGAACATGATGAACTGGAAGAAAATGAAGTCATCAGTAATTTTAAAAGTAAAGGCTATGATGCACGTTTAGAACTGGTACACGTTCCAGTTGCGGGTTGGGAAGGGGTCATTGGTACTCAATATAGCCAGCAAAAAATTAATCTTGCCGGAGGTGCAGATGAACATGAGGGGCATTCCCATAGCAGTGTTCTGATGGCAGATACCAAAACTGAAAAATATAGTTTATTTGGTCTTGAGCACAAACAGATCGGTGATGTGCATGTTGAACTCGGTGCACGAGTAGAACATCAAAAAATTGATGTGGATTCAACTCAAAAAAATTACTCAGATACCGGTGTTTCGGGTTCAGCAGCAGCCAATTGGGAATTTGCGCCAAACTATAAGCTTTCTGTGGTTGGCTCGCATCAGCAACGTTTGCCTTTGGCGCAAGAACTTTATGCAGATGGGGTTCACTTTGCCACCAATACCTATGAGCGTGGGAATCAGGATTTAGATGTTGAGAAATCAAATAATCTTGAATTAGGTCTGCATTATGAAGGCGATAAGCTGGACTATCATGTGCATGTCTATCACAACTGGTTTGATAACTATATTTACGGTGCAACCACTGATGATGATGGTGCTTTCCGCTTAATCGACTATACACAAGATAAAGCTCGATTTTATGGGACTGAGGCACAAGCTGGTTATCAGATCAATGACATGTATAAGCTCAGTGTCTTTGGTGACTATGTGCGCGGTAAAATCGAAGGCGAGAATGCACCACGTGTACCGGCAGGTCGTTTAGGGACCAAAGTCGAAGCAGACTTTGCCGATGGCTGGTCAGGTTTGGCTGAGTACTACCATGTGTTTAAGCAAGACAAAATTGCTGAATTTGAAACGCAGACACAAGGCTACAATATGGTCAATCTTGGCCTAAGCTATGCTAATACGATTGCCGATAAAAATGCTTATCGCGTGTATTTCAAAGCTAATAACTTGCTGGATGATCAGGTCTATTCACATACCTCATTCCTGTCCAATATCCCGCAGGTTGGGCGTAACTTCACTGTTGGCGTACAGTATGATTTCTAATAAGTTAGATGAAGTAATTGACGAAATCAAATAGATGTCACTGAAATCTACTTGAAAAATCATAAGATTAAACCTAGCCTGAGCCTATTGGGTTAGGTTTTTTCTTATGCGTATCTTTCAACGAATTCACAATAAATTGAACTGGTCGAATCGCCGTTATGCGGCTTTGATCATTAGTATGCTGGCCGTGGGTTATCTGGCTTCAGCGATCTACCACACTTATAAGCCTTTGCCGGAAGGTCTGAATTACACAGGCAAACTGCGTCATGCCGAAGTCAAATTTCTAGCTGATCAGACTTATCTGGATGCACAAGGCAAGCAGCAGCTAGATCATCGCATTTTTAATGAAATGCTGCATATGATTGAAGAAGCCAAATCGCTGATCGTGCTTGATATGTTTTTATTTAATCAGCAAACAGGGGCATCTACGCAGGAACATCAGGCATTAAGTCAACAACTGACGGATGCTTTAATCAGTAAACGTCTGCTGCAACCTGAAGTCGAAATCAAGTTTATTACCGATCCGATTAATTCGGTCTATGGCGGAATTCGATCCGAGCAGTATCGAGCCCTACGTCAGCACGGTGTTGATGTGATTGAAACCAATCTGACGCCATTGCGGGCTTCCAATCCAAGCTGGTCCGGCTTCTGGTATATCTGTTGCCAGGGCATTGGCAATAATCCGGAAACAGGCTGGTTGCCGAATCCATTTGGAACAGAAAAAATTACCCTGCGCAGTTATTTTGAGCTGTTTAACTTTAAAGCCAATCATCGTAAAACCATGGTGGTGGATACCGATCAAGGCTGGAAAGCACTGGTCACATCCATGAATCCGCATGATGGCAGTTCACGCCATTCCAATATCGGTTTATTGGTCTGGGGTAGCACCGCTGTGGATATCCTGAAAACCGAGCAATCTGTCGGCATGATGTCACAAGCCAATATGCCTGCCATTGTCGCCGGGGATTTTCAGGCAGACAGCAGCCAGCCACAAGTTCAGGTGCTAACTGAAAAAGCTATTTATGATGCGATTTTGAATCTCATTCAGACCGCCAAAGCCAATGAGCAGATTGATCTGGCGATGTTTTATCTGTCTGAGCGCAAAATTATTAAAAGCCTGATCGCGGCACATGAGCGTGGTGTCAAAGTCCGGGTTTTACTCGATCCAAATAAAGATGCTTTTGGCCGTGAGAAAAACGGAATTCCAAACCGGCAAGTGGCTTGGGAACTGCATAAAGCAGGTATTGATGTGCGCTGGTGCCGTACTCAGGGTGAGCAATGTCATAGCAAAATACTGATGAAGCGCAATGCTCAGCAAGCTGAAATGATTTTAGGCTCGGCTAATTTTACCGTACGGAATCTGAAAAACTATAATCTGGAAACCAATATGCGTGTGCTAGGTCAGCCTCAGGCCGAAGTGTTCAAGGATGCCCAGCAATATTTTGACGGTGCATGGTCAAATCTGAATGGTCGTTCCATGAGCGTGGACTATACGCAATATGCAGAAGATTCGTTCTTTAAATACTGGCTATACCGTTTTATGGAATGGAGTGGCTGGTCGACGTTCTAGATGAGAAATCAAAAGGAAGTCGAGATGACATCCTTTTTTATCGCATAACAATGGATTAGCTAAACTCACCAGTTGAGCGTTCTTTGGCCCATTCACGCAGGACAAATTTTTGCAACTTGCCAGTCGAAGTTTTTGGAATCTCAGTAATCACCACATCTTTTGGTACTTTGAAACGCGCCAAATGTTCACGGCAGAATTCAATAATTTCTTCTGGTGTAACTTCGAAGCCCTGTTTGAGTTCAATAAAGGCACACGGCACTTCCTGCCAGCGTGGATCTGGTTTGGCGACTACCGCTGCAGTCAGAATCGCAGGGTGCTGATACAGCACTTCCTCTACTTCTAGCGAAGAAATATTTTCACCACCTGAAATGATGACATCTTTGGAGCGGTCAGTGATTTTGGCATAACCGTCTGGCTGGCAAACAGCGAGGTCACCGGTATGGAACCAGCCACCGGCAAAGGCTTCTGCCGTAGCTTCCGGATTTTTCAGATAACCCTTCATGACGATGTTACCGCGGAACATGATCTCGCCCAGCGTTTTACCATCATGTGGCACTTCCTGCATGGTTTCAGGATCAAGCACTTTCATACCATCCTGCAATGGATATGGTACACCTTGACGTGAGTGTAACTGGGCCTGTTCCTGAATAGTGAGATCGGACCAGCCAGCTTGCGATGCACATAGGGCAGAAGGACCATACGTCTCGGTTAAACCATAGACGTGCGTTACATTGATACCAATATTGCGCATGCCTTCAATAATGGCTGCTGGAGGCGCAGCACCTGCCACCATGACTTCTACACGGTGATCAAATTTGGTTCTTTTCTCTTCCGGTGTGTTGATGAGCATCGACAGGACAATTGGTGCACCACAGAAATAATCGACTTTATGTTTGGCAATCAGCTGGAAGATCAGTTCAGGATCAACTTTGCGTAAGCAGACATTGGTTCCGCCGTTGGCCGCCATGGTCCAGGCAAAACACCAGCCATTACAGTGGAATAATGGCAGGGTCCAGAGATAGGTTGCACGTGGCATCATGCCACAGGCAATGATGTTACTGGCTGCGTTGATATACGCGCCGCGATGATGATAAACCACGCCTTTCGGGTTGCCAGTTGTACCTGAAGTATAGTTCAGGCTGATTGCGTCCCATTCATCTTGTGGCAGGTGCCATTCAAAATTGGCATCGCCTTGAGCCAGCCAGCTTTCATATTCAATCTGACCAATACGATCAGCAGCTTCTTCATAGTTCTCATCTGCTACATCGATGATATAAATATCCTGCTTGATCAGTGCCAGCGCTTCCTGCGCCACAGCAGTAAATTCAGGATCGACGAGCAGAACTTTAGTTTCTGCGTGTTCTAGCATAAAAGCCAAAGTCTTGGCATCTAAACGGGTATTTAAGGTATTCAGTACAGCACCTGCCATCGGAACAGCAAAGTGCGCCTCAATCATGGCTGGGACGTTAGGTAAAAGGACAGATACGGTATCATTTTTGCCTACACCAAGCTGTTGCAACTGGTGAGCGAACCGACGACAGCGCTGATAAGTGTCACGCCAGGTAATTTCACGCTGGCCATGAATAATGGCATTCTGGTTGGGATAGATATAGGCCGCACGTTCTAGATAGCGTAAAGGTGAAAGCGCTACAAAGTTTGCTGGTGTGCGTGGTAATTCATCATATGCACTGACCATTGTTCTACTCCATGAATAAATAATTATTATGTAATTACTCTAAATCTAGCAATTTTTAGTGATTGTGACATTTATGCTTTAGTCGAGCGTGAATGAAAGATCAAGCTTTTAATATCTATATTTTTGTTTTTATTAAACTTTAATAAATAAAATGAACTGTTACTTTCCATGTCTGTCATCATAATAAACAGAATACAGTTGGCTCAAATAGAATCCGGTGTGCAATTTAGCTTCCAAGACCAGTGCAAATAGATAAAATGACTGGCTTTTATTTTTGTGGATTAGTGACTGATAAAATCAAATTATTTTGCAAGTATTTATAAAAAAACGAGTTTTACAAATTTACATAGACTTTAAAATTGACTTGTTTCTGTAAATGGCTGCATGATGATTTCTAAATAAAAAGATATTCATAACAACAAAAATAAGAGCAATTATGTCCGGGTTTTATTGACTTAAAACCGGCTAAAAGGAAGCCGCTATGGAGATAGCACGCGCGGAGATGTGGGCCAACTGGTCAGGTTCCCAGCGGTCCAGTCCCAGTATTTTTCATCCTTACAGCATTGAGATGCTGCAGGGGCTTGTGCGTGTCTATCCAAAATTACGTGTTGTGGGTGCAGGCCATTCCTTTAGTGCCCTGGCAAAAACCAGCGACGTGCTAGTTTGTCTGGATCAGCTTAAAGGGATGTGTGACTATGATCGAGAACAGTGTCGCAGTACCTTTTGGGCGGGGACCCGTTTGTATGATGTGGGCGAGAAGCTGGCCACCATTGATCAGGCATTGGCAAACCAGGGGGATATTGACCGGCAAAGTCTGGCGGGTGCCATTGCTACAGGTACGCATGGAACCGGGGTGGAGTTACCTTGTCTTTCTGCTCTGGTTTCTGAATTTGAATTGCTGACTGCGGACGGTCACTTGCTATGCTGTAACTCTGAGCAGCATGCAGATATCTTTGCTGCAGGGCGGGTGGCATGTGGCAGTCTGGGCATTATGACTCGTATCCAGCTACAAAACCGGCCTATGTACCGGTTGCAGGAGCAGATTCGACTTTGCTCACTCACCGACCTATATGCAAACATCGACAAATGGAAGCATCAGCACCGGCATATAGAGTTCTGGGCCTTTACCCATAGCGATAATGTCATTCTAAAAAGTCTGGACGAGACCCAGGAAGAAGCACAGGCAAGACCGGATGGGTGGCTGGATGAGGACTTCATGTTGAACATGTGCTGTGAGCTGAATCGAATTTGGCCAGGACTGAATCCCTGGTTACAGCGTCTGTTAAATATAGCGATCCGGCCATCGAAAGCAGTAGACTGGTCCAGCCGTATTTTTCCTAGTGTACGTAATACCCGTTTTAATGAAATGGAATATCAGCTGCCGGTGAAACAGGGACTGGCCTGTTTTGAGGAGGTTATGGAAATACTACAGCAACAGAAAGCGCCGGTATTTTTTCCAATTGAATTTCGTTATGTACGTGGGGACGATATCTGGCTAAGTCCATTTTATCAGCAAGATTCAGTTTCGATCTCGGTACATCAATTTTACAAACAGGATTATCAGGTGATTTTTGATCTGGTAGAACCGATTTTCAGAAAATACGGAGGACGCCCGCACTGGGGCAAGCTGCATTCGCTGGAAGCCCGACAGCTTTGTGAACTCTATCCGAAATGGGATGAGTTTATGCAGTTACGAAAATCCCTTGATCCACAGGATAAATGGCTCAATCCTTATCTGGAGCGCCTGTTCATTCCATCTTGAATGAGCTGAGGAGGAATACAGTATGCTATATCTTGACTACTTTCAGGAACTCCAGAAAACTCTGCATGAGCAAGGAAATGGACAACCTCAATTGATTCTGGATCTGTCTAAGCTGGAACAGAATATTGACTGGTTACAACATAAGATGCCGACCCATCTGAAACCGCGTCTGGTGGTGAAATCATTAGCCAATTCAATATTGCTAAAACGAATTGCTAAAGCCTTTAATACCCAGTCTTTTATGGTGTTCCATCTTCCGCATGCGGTCCATATCCTGCAAGCCTATACGCAGGCAGATATTCTGATGGGCAAGCCAGTGCCTTTGCAATGCCTGAAAAGCTTTACCGAAGATCAGGCTGAGCATCTGCCGAAAGTGCAGTGGCTGATTGATTCAGCTGAGCGTCTGAAAAATTATCTGACATATGCCAAGGAGCGGAATCTACAGCTGCGGATCAATCTGGAAATTGATATTGGCCTTCATCGTGGTGGGTTGTCAGATCTAGAGCAGTTTATGCACTGCCTGGCGATTATCAAAAGCCATTCGGAATATCTGAGTTTAAGTGGTCTGATGGGTTACGATGCTCATGTTTCTAAGTTGCCTAGTGCATTATTTCCTCCCATCCAGAGCTATCAGAAATCTCAACAGTGTTATATGAACTTCATTAATGTCATGTGCCAGATGCTGCCTGAGCTGGATCTGTCTGCTCTTTGTCTGAATGGAGCGGGAAGTGGTACCTTGCATCACCACTTTATCCAGACGGTCTGTAATGATGTGTCCTTCGGTTCAATGTTGCTCAAGCCAACTGATTTTGATCTGGAAGGCCTAGAGCCCATGCAACCGGCTTTATGGATTGCTGCACCAGTATTGAAAGTGCTGGACCAAATTCAGTTACCTGGATTAGAGCGATTAAAGCGATTTCAACCGCGGCAACGGGCGGTATGTATCTATGGTGGCTACTGGCGCGGGAAATGCATCTATCCACCAGGTACGAAACCGCATTTACTGTATGGGCGCAGTAGTAATCAGGAATTGTTGCAGATTCCATCTGGTTGCCGGATTCAGGTCGATGATTATGTATTTTTCCGACCAGCCCAAAGTGAATCGATTCTGCCACAATTTGCTTCGCTGTATGCTTATGAGCAGGGACAATATCAAAAGTGGGAGAATTTTAGGGAATAACAGGATGGATCATGGTGGTTATCTCCCAAGTCATCCTGAACATACTGCAAAGGATTGGCAGCAAAGTATGTTTTCAGCCGAGAAAAAAGGATTAACGGTTTATTAAATGGCCCGAGACGTGTAAAATTCTAGGCGATTTTTTATTTATCCACCGTTTTTATCTTTTGAGGTTCTCCTCGATCATAATCTCGCGGTGACATGCTCCATTGTACGGGGCATCACTCCTTAAGGATTTCATATGCCAATTATCACTTTGCCAAATGGCGATCAAAAACAGTTTGATCAAGCCGTATCTGTGATGGAAGTTGCTCAAAGCATCGGTCCTGGTCTAGCAAAAAATACTGTTGCAGGTCGTGTGAACGATCGTTTAGTAGACGCTTGTGATCTTATTACTGAAGACGCAACCTTACAGATTATTACGCCGAAAGACGAAGATGGTGTGCATATCATTCGTCACTCTTGCGCACACCTAGTGGGTCATGCTGTTAAGCAATTGTTCCCAGAAGCAAAAATGGTAATTGGTCCAGTCATTGAAGAAGGTTTCTACTATGACATCTGGATGCCACGTCCATTTACTCTAGACGATATGACTGCGATCGAAGAGCGTATGAAAAAGCTCATCGATCAAGACTACGATGTCATCAAAAAAATGACACCACGTGATGAAGTGATCAAAGAATTCACTGCACGTGGCGAAGAATACAAACTCCGTCTGATCGAAGACATGCCTGAAGAAACACAAATGGGCTTGTATTACCATCAAGACTATCTGGATATGTGCCGTGGTCCGCACGTTCCAAATACTAAATTCTTAAAATCGTTCAAGCTGACTAAAATCTCGGGTGCTTACTGGCGCGGTGATGCGAAAAATGAACAGCTGCAACGTATTTACGGTACAGCCTGGGCAGACAAGAAGCAGTTAGCGGCTTATATCAAACGTATTGAAGAAGCAGAAAAACGTGATCACCGTAAAATCGGTAAAGCGCTAGACTTGTTCCATATGCAGGAAGAAGCACCGGGTATGGTGTTCTGGCATCCGAATGGCTGGACCATTTACCAGGTTCTTGAACAGTACATGCGTAAAGTTCAGCAGGACAATGGCTACGAAGAAATCCGCACACCACAGGTGGTTGATTTCACGTTATGGGAAAAATCAGGCCATGCTGCCAACTATGCAGACAACATGTTTACGACTCATTCTGAAAACCGTAACTATGCGGTGAAGCCAATGAACTGTCCTTGTCACGTACAAGTGTTCAACCAAGGCTTAAAGTCATACCGTGATCTTCCGGTACGTCTGGCAGAATTCGGGTCATGTCACCGTAACGAACCGTCAGGTTCTTTACATGGGATTATGCGTGTTCGCGGCTTTACCCAAGATGATGCACATATTTTCTGTACCAAAGAACAAATTGGTACTGAAGTTGCAGACTTTATCAAATTGACACTCGATGTATACAAAGACTTTGGCTTCGAAGAAGTACAAATGAAGTTGTCGACTCGTCCTGAAAAACGTGTTGGTGATGATACACTTTGGGATATGGCAGAAAAATCTTTGGCGGATGCCTTAGATGCTGCTGGTCTGGAGTGGGAATTGCAGCCAGGTGAGGGTGCGTTCTACGGTCCGAAGATCGAATTCTCATTGAAAGACTGCTTGGGTCGTGTATGGCAATGCGGTACCATTCAATGTGACTTCAACCTTCCAGAACGTCTAGATGCATCTTACGTGACCGAAGACAACGATCGTGATCAGCCAGTAATGTTGCACCGTGCAATTCTTGGCAGTTTCGAGCGTTTTATTGGTATACTTATTGAACACTACGCAGGCTTTATGCCACCTTGGTTATCACCAATTCAGGCGTGTGTCATGAATATTACCGATTCTCAAGCTGAGGCTTGTGAGTCAGTCGTCGCAAAACTTAAAGAAAGCGGTATCCGCGCGATTTCCGACTTGAGAAATGAGAAAATCGGCTTTAAGATTCGTGAACGTACTTTAGAGCGTATTCCTTACTTACTGGTACTTGGGGACCGTGAAGTAGAGGAAGGTACGGTAAATGTCCGTACCCGCTCAGGAACAAATTTGGGTACCATGTCAATCGATGCTTTCGTTGATCTGGTAAAAACAGCCGTTGCCGAACGCGGCCGGTACATTGTGGAGTAACAGCGATTAAACAGCCTGACCGTAATCAACAGGGCGGTAACAAATCAAACCGTCCTGCGTTGAATGATGAAATTCGTGCGAAAGAAGTCCGTCTTGTAGACGAAAATGGTGAGCAAAAAGGTATCGTAAGCTTAACTGAAGCTTTACGTGCAGCAGAAAGCGTAGAGCTTGATCTTGTAGAGATCGTAGCAAATGCTGAGCCACCTGTTTGTAAAATCATGGACTTTAACAAGCATTTGTTTGATCTTAAACAAAAGCAGAAAGAAGCGAAGAAAAAACAACATCAAGTACAGGTGAAAGAAATCAAGCTACGCCCTGGTACTGATGTAGGTGATTACAACGTAAAACTGCGTGCAATTATCAAGTTCCTTGAAGAAGGCAACAAGGTAAAAATCACGCTTCGTTTCCGTGGTCGTGAGATGGCTCACCAACAGTTGGGTCTGGCTCAATTACAAAAAATTGAAGCTGATGTAGCGGAAATTGGTGTAGTTGAACAGTCTCCAAAAATGGAAGGCCGTCAAATGGGTATGTTGCTTGGTCCTAAAAAGAAAAAGTAAGCACTCATTG
>NZ_DEZM01000233.1:0-33513 GCF_002364825.1 Acinetobacter sp. UBA3132
TTTATTCTTCAAACGCCGTAATGGCATGCGTATTGATGCGATACGCCAGCAGATTGCCACCTGGCAAGCCCAAGGCGCAATTGATGATGTGGAAATGAGTGCTTTATTGGCACCACTTCTATATTCAGCCAGTTTTGTCAGCAATACTTCAGGCGTATTTAAGAGCTTCCATCATGGCTGGGGCGGTAAAACCCAGACCGCGCTGGAACGTATTGAATCGCTGCTTTGGTTAACACCAAGCCGTTTCTGTGAGGATAACAAGCATAAAGGTCCTGCAGCTGAAATGTGGTGTGTCGATGCCCAGCATCTGGCGAATCAGATGAGTGGCTTTGAAGTGGATGTTGCTTATCTCGATCCACCATATAACCAGCATGCCTATAGCAGTAACTATCATGTGTTGAATGCTTTAACCCTCTGGGATCAGGTTGATCTACCGACACCCGATACCAAAGGCTTTAAGAGCGGGATTGACCGTGCTTGGCGTAAAGAGCGTCCAAGTCAGTACAACTCGTCCAAGCATGCCAAGGAAGCCTATGAAACCTTGTTGGCAACCATCAACGCACGTTTTATTCTGACCAGTTATTCAACCGATGGTAATATCAGTGCGACAGATCTGTTGCAGGCCAATCTGAAACGTGGCCGTGTGACCTTGCTAACTCAAGATGTGCCGCGTTACCGTGTCAGCAAGCAGCGCCAGTCTGAACGTGCTCGTGTACTGGAATTTATTGTGATTACCGACACACATGCCAAGTCTGGGCCACCGATCCGTCAATTGTTAGGTCAGTTACACCATTATGCAGAACTGGGTGGTGTCGATACGACCAGTGTGAGTACGCAGCTAGCTCTCTGGTAAAAGCATAAAAAAGGAATAGAAAATGTTTACAGGTATTATTGAAAGCCTTGGTAAGGTCGAAAGCCTGCAAAATGTTGGCGGCGATATACGCTTACGTATTCAGACTGATCTGGATATGTCGGATGTCCATCTGGGCGATTCAATTGCCACCAATGGCATTTGCCTGACTGTAATTGACTGGGGTGACAACTGGTATGCTGCAGACGTGTCTCGAGAAAGTTTAAATCGAACCACACTCGGTAACTGGAAAGCGGGTCAACCTGTAAATGTTGAAAAAGCAATGCTGCCAACCACACGCTTTGGTGGCCATATTGTGTCTGGTCATGTCGACGCGGTGGGCGAAATCACGGTAGTGCATTCTGATGCCCGTTCCATCTATTTTGAAGTGACAGCACCTGCTGAAATTGCCAAGTATCTGGCAGAGAAAGGTTCAGTGACAGTAGATGGTATCAGCCTGACCATTAACCATCTGCGTGGCAATATCCTCAGTTTAAACCTGATTCCACATACCGCTGAACGAACCAATATTGGCACCTGGAAAGTCGGGACCAAAGTCAATCTGGAAGTCGATGTGCTGGCACGTTATATCGAGCGTTTGTTGCTGGGTGACAAGGCTGCTGAAACCACACCACAGTCAAAAATCAGTATGGATTTTTTAGCTAAACATGGCTTTTTAAAATAACTAAACTGCCTAAAGACTCAACAGTCTAATTGAAAAATTAGACTGTTTTTTTATTTTTCGGGATAATCCTGACTTCACTTTACGATTTTAACTCCAGCGGACAGGTCGAATGCTCGATTTCTTACTAAACCTGGAACAGTCTTTGCCAATATTGCTTGAGCAATATGGGGTGTGGATCTATGCCATTTTATTCCTGGTGATTTTTGCAGAAACGGGATCTGTATTTTGCTTTTTCCTGCCGGGAGATAGCCTGTTAATTGCAGTCGGTGCGCTCTGTTCTAGTAGCGATTTGATTACGCTACATTCTATGGGATTACTGCTATTTACTGCGGCAGTGCTGGGCTATACCGTCAATTATTACACTGGTAAAGTGTTAGGCTTAAAATATTTCAATCAACATTCGCGTTTCTTTAAACCCGAATATTTGACTAAGACCAATCATTATTTTATGAAGCATGGCGGCAAAACCATCTTGATTGCACGTTTCATTCCTTTTGTACGTTCGTTTGCTCCATTTGCTGCCGGTTCGGGTCATATGAGTTTTATGACTTTTACGCTTTACAATCTGGCTGGAGGCGTATTGTGGATTGTAAGCTTACTGGGCATAGGTTATATGGCAGGTAATGCCGCCTTTATGCTGGCAGATTTTTTCTAGATGTGAATAAATAGAAAAGCCCACCTTTGTGGGCTTTTCTAGGCTTATTTCTAAGTCAATTAACGCTTTTGCAGAATGTAATCAATTTCTTCACGGGCTGCAGTACGTAAGCGGTTACGCAGCTGTACCAAAGTTTCCTCGATCGCAGTTTCGGCTTCAAGTTCCAGACGTAATCGGGTACTTTCCAGTTCTGACAGAATCTCAGTATCATCAATTTTGATTTGGGCGGAATTTAAAATCCGATTTTGCTCAAAACGTGCCGTATAATTCAGGACTTCAGCATTCAGGCTGTCCCGTAATAATTCTAGGGTACGTGTCTGCTCTGCATATTTACGTTCTTCATCCAGCTTCATCTGCTCGATATACGCCTGCTCCTGAGCACGCTTATCTGCCAGCGCTTTTTCAAGGGCCTGCTGTTTACGAATCCGTGCTTCTTCAATCAATTCCGCTTTACGTTGTGCATAGGCAGCTTTAATTTTACGCTCGGATTCTTTTTGCATTTGCTGGTCATGTGCCAACCATTCCTGCAATGACGTCTCTGGCTGAAGTACGTCGCAGATACGCGCGAGGTCATCAATAAAGGTCTGACGCACAGCTTCAGGCACATTTAACCAGCGCTGTTTGAAATCTGGACCAACATTTAATGCCACGGGCATCTCCTTATGAGGTTTAAGTAAGGCTACAGTTTATAAGTTTTCGGCTCAATACCCAGTCGACGGTATTGCTTAAACTTTTCACGGCCGAGTTGCTTGGCCGTTTCATTGTTTTCAATAATCTCAATAATGTGACTAAATTTAGCGTAAGGTTCAAGTGCTTCAGGATTAAAATTAAAGATAATCCAGTCTTGTTGCTCAGGCAAGCTTGCAGAGATACAGACACTGGCCTGTGGCTGGTCAATACCATGCGGGATGAAACCGGTAGGATCAAACGTCCACAGATGTTCATCCAGCTGTTGCTGCAAGTCAGCATCGCCACAGAGTAACCAGATCCGTTCCGGCTGACGCAGAATCTTGCGGCATAAACGGCAGGTACTTTCGACCTGCCGTTCAGGGCTTTTTTCAAATAAATAAAAGCTGACTTTAGCCATTCTTTTGAACACGGTTCGCCAGGAATTGCATTAATAATGGCACTGGACGACCTGTTGCACCTTTATTGGTGCCTGAATTCCAGGCTGTACCTGCGATATCTAGGTGTGCCCAGCGGTAGTCACGGGTGAAACGCTGCAGGAAGCAAGCTGCAGTCACAGAGCCGGCTTTAGGACCACCAATGTTGGCAATATCTGCAAATGGAGAATCCAGCTGCTCCTGATAGTCATCCAATACTGGCATACGCCATACCCGGTCAAATGAAGTTTGACCAGCAGCTTCGAGTTCAGCGGCCAGTTCATCATCCGGCGTGAACATGCCAGTCAGGACTGAACCCAGTGCAACCACACAGGCCCCGGTCAAAGTTGCAATATCAATCACGAGAGCAGGGTTAAAGCGTTTTACGTAAGTTAAAGTATCGCAGAGTACCAGACGACCTTCTGCATCAGTATTCAGAATTTCAACCGTTTGACCGCTCATCGTGGTGACAATATCGCCTGGACGGGTTGCTTTGCCAGATGGCATGTTTTCAGCAGCGGCAATGGTACCCACAACATGAATATCTAAACCAGATTCGCATAATGCACGCATGGTACCCAGCACGGAAGCTGCACCACACATGTCGTATTTCATTTCGTCCATGCCGGCACCTGGCTTCAGGGAAATACCGCCAGTATCAAATGTAATCCCTTTGCCGACTAAAACCACAGGTGCTTCACTACGTTCTGCATGATATTCGATGGTAATGATACGTCCTGGACGGTCTGAACCTTTGCTCACTGCCAGGAAAGAGTGCATTCCCAGATCAGCCATTTGCTGTTCATCCAGTACATTCACTTTAAGCAGTTCTGGATATTCAGCTGCTAAAGCCAGTGCCTGTTCCGCCAGGTATTCCGGGAAACAAATATTGCCTGGACGGTTACCTAAATCACGTGCTAAGTTTTGGCCGGTTTGCACTGCCTGAAGCAATTGCAGCTGTTCTGCAGTTATTGAACTATCGGTCGCAATCAGGTTGATTTGCTCAAGTACAAATTCATTTTTCTTGGATTTGAATTCATCAAAAGCGTACGCAGCCTGGGTCAGCAATAGTGCAAAAATGTTATGAAATTGGACTGGCAGGGCAGAAATGTCTACGCTGATCTGCTGGAATTTTTTCTGTGCTGCTTTTACGATAGTTTGCGCAACTTTCGCCAGTTTGCCCGGCTGTAGTTCAGCAGTCTTGCCCAAGCCAACCAGACAGGCGTTGGTACTTGCTGGAACATTACCAACTAATGCCAGGGTTTCATTTAGACCTGCTTTATATTGTGTCGCTGTGGTGATTTCTTCGAACTTGTTAATCTGATAAGTGGCAGCTGACTGCTGAAGTTGCTCAGAATCCACAAGAATTAACAGATATTGGCTAGATGCATTCTCTTGGAATGACGTATTAATTGTCAGTTTCATATGCGTTTATTTAAGCCTTATAAAATTTGCAACCATTAAACCATTGAAACAATTTCCTGAACAGGGTTTCAATGTTCAACTCAAGTATTGGTTTTATATTTTTAAGCTTAACATTCGGGTAAACTATGACAAGTTTTTACCCTGTATTCTGGAAGATTTAATTTGATTATTCGGCGTTATCTGGTCAAGCAAGTTGTATCAACATCCTTGGTTGTGATTGCCTTATTGACCTTGATCATGATGGGTGGTCGACTGATCAAGTACTTCGGTGTGGCAGCACAAGGACGTCTGGATGCAGGCATTCTGTTCAGTATTATTGGTTATCGTTTGCCTGAATTCCTGACCCTGATTTTACCTTTAGGTTTCTTTATTGGTCTGATGCTGGTATTTGGCCGGCTCTATGTCGATCATGAAATGGCAGTCATGAATGGTAGCGGGGTCAGTCGCAATCAGCTGGCACGATTACTCATTCCGATGACTTTAGTATTTCTAGTCGTTCAGGCATTTTTAATGCTCTGGGCGGCACCGTGGGGTATTCGTCAGTTTGAAGCATTGACCAATGAGCAGGCAGTACGGACGGGTTTCGATCTGGTACGGCCGAAGGAATTCATCTCCTCGGGACCCTATACCATTTATGCAGGTGATTTGTCGGAAGACCGTAAAAACCTGAAAGATATCTTTTTCTATCAACGTGCAGAACGTGAAGGCAAACCAGATGTCATGATTCTGGCACAAGAAGCGACCCGTGTAGAAGTGGCAGGGGACACCGCCAATGTGGTGGATCTGGTCAATGGTCGCCGTTATGAAATCTTTGCCGGCATGCCGAAATATACCCAGGCAGAATTCGAGACTTATCGTCTGCGTCTGGAAAATGATAAAGAAGCCAAGTTTGAAAGTGCTGAGGTTGAAGCCTTGCCGACTTCAAAACTCTGGGAAAACCGTCAGGATCCTGTGGTCGCCAGTGAGCTCGGTTGGCGAGTATTTGTACCATTTGCGATTATTGCGGCGCTGATGCTGGCCAATGCCTTGTCTGAAGTGAGTCCACGTCAGGGGCGTTATCTTAAACTCTTTCCAGCACTCTTGATCTTTGCCAGCCTGATTGTAGCTTTAATGGCAGTAAAAACGCGCGTCAGTAAAGAGGAAATGGGGATTTGGGCTTATCCAATGGTCCTGATTTTCTATGGTATTGCTGCAGCTCTATTTGCACGTAAGCAAAAGCTGGCGCCGAAAATCAAGAAACAGATTCAACGAGCGAGGTCTTAATCATGCTGGCACGTCGTATCGTTGCAAAACATGTGACCGGAACTACTGCACTCGCTATGCTCGGTGCAACAGCCGTATTGGCCGGTCTACAGGTATTATTTACTTACTTGGGTGAATTAGGCTCATTAAAAGAAGGCTATGGCGCCTGGCAGGCACTGAAATATGTGCTGTGGGGCGCGCCAAACTATCTGTATGAGATCCTACCCATCTCTGCACTGATTGGTGCTGTTCTCGGCTTAGGTACACTTGCTTCTAACAGTGAGCTGATTGTGATGCGTTCGGTTGGGGTCAGCCTGTGGCGGATTGTCGGCTGGGTAATTCGTTCGGCATTACTCCTGGTGATTTTATCTTTTGCTTTAAGTGAATGGGTAATTCCGTATACCAATGAGCAGGCCAAAGCAGTGAAGAGTTACAACAAGCCTGTAAAAATTGGTGAGGTTAAAGGCTACTGGACCCGTGAAGGTCAGCGTTTTATCTACATTGACTATGCTAATGCCAAAGGTGAGCTAAAAAATGTACAGATGCTGGACTTTGATGAAGATTATCGTCTGCGCGGGACGCTAAAAGCCGAGCAGGGTGATTTTATCAAGGATGGTGCGTGGACTCTGCAGAATACGCAGGAAATGAATATTCTGCAGAATGGTAATGCCACGCTGATAACACATTCCGAACAGCCGCTGGCCTTAGCGCTGCAACCGAAGTATGTGCATATGGTGACCATTGACCCAGAGGATCTATCGCCTAGTCAACTGGTCAGTTTCATGAGCTATATGCATGAATATAGCCAGGTACCAAAGACCTATGAACTGGCTTTCTGGCAGAAAGTCGGCTCGCCATTTGCCCTGATTGCACTGGTGGTGATTGCCTGTTCCTTTATTTTTGGACCGCTGCGTCAACAATCTATGGGCTTTCGCCTGGTGATTGCATTATTTGCAGGTTTAGGCTTCTTCTATCTGCAGGACTTCTTGGGTTATGCGAGTTTAGTCTATGCGCCGTCGCCCGCATGGTTTGTATTTATTCCAATTATCATCATGTTTGCAATTGGTGGTTATCTACTGCATCGGGCACGCTAAGCCACAAGAAAATAGCAGAAATCAATCGCAGTGAGAGGCTTAAACCATGGTGTGGTCATGGCCTCTCACTGCAAAATTAGTTAAAATAGAACGATTAATTCGTAAACGAACAAGAGTATTCATTATGACGGATGCAACTGCTGGCAAAATCCCTCACGTATTGGTAATTATGGATGGTGTGGGTCATCGCGAAGCGGTCGAAGACAATGCGTTTTTAGCGGCTAAACGACCTCATTTAACTGCTATGCAGGAAAAGCATCCGCATGGTTTGATCTCTGGTTCTGGTGAAGATGTCGGTCTGCCTGATGGTCAGATGGGTAACTCTGAAGTCGGTCATATGAACCTGGGTGCTGGCCGTGTGTTATATCAGGACTTCACCCGTATTACCAAAGATATCCGTGCCGGTGCGTTCTTTGAGCATGAAGTACTGATTGATGCGGTAGAAAAAGCCAAAGCATCAAATGGTGTCGTACATATTATGGGCCTGTTGTCTGAAGGTGGTGTGCACTCACATGAAGACCATATCGTCGCGATGGCAGAGCTGGCATTAAAACGTGGTGCCAAAGTCTATCTACATGCTTTCCTGGATGGTCGTGATACGCCGCCGAAAAGTGCACAACCATCATTAGAAAAATTAGATGCTGTTTTTGCTCAATATCCAGGTCAAGGCCGTATTGCCACCATGATTGGCCGTTACTTTGCCATGGATCGTGACAACCGTTGGGATCGCGTGGAACAGGCGTATCGTTTGCTGACTGAAGGTGAAGCAGTTCGTACGGCAGCCACTGCAGTAGAAGGTCTTGAACAGGCGTATGCAGCAGATGAATCCGATGAATTCGTAAAAGCGACCCGTATCGGTGATGTGGCTGCGATTCAGGATGGTGACAGCGTAGTCTTCATGAATTTCCGTGCGGATCGTGCGCGTGAATTAACCCGTGCTTTTGTTGAGAAAGATTTTACCGGTTTTGAGCGCAAAGTTGTGCCACATCTGGCGAAATATGTGATGTTGACCCGTTATCAGGCAACAATCGATGCGCCTGTAGCATATATGCCAGAAGTGCTGGTGAACTCGATTGGCGAATATTTATCAGACCTGGGCAAAACCCAATTACGTATCGCAGAAACTGAGAAATATGCACACGTGACTTTCTTCTTCAGCGGTGGTCGTGAAGATGAATATCCAGGTGAAAAACGTATCCTGATTCCATCTCCAAATGTAGCAACTTATGATCTCAAACCGGAAATGAGTGCATACGAAGTGACCGATGAACTGGTTGCAGCGATCAACTCAGGTGAGTTTGACCTGCTGGTGGTGAACTATGCCAATGGTGATATGGTCGGTCATACTGGCGTATTTGATGCAGCAGTCAAAGCAGTGGAAGCAGTAGATACTTGCCTAGGTCGTGTTTATGAAGCCGTGATGGCGCAAAAAGGCCATATGATTATTACTGCAGACCATGGTAATGTTGAGCAGATGCAGGACTATCAAAGTGGTCAGGTGCATACCCAACATACGACTGAACTGGTTCCGTTTATTTATGTGGGTCCAACTTCGGCAACGATTGCAGAAGGCGGTGTACTGGCGGATGTGGCGCCAACATTGTTAAGTCTGATGCAACTTCCAGTGCCGGCAGAAATGCAGGGCCGTAACTTAATTGAGCTGAACGCTTCATAAAAAATATCAATAGGATAAAGAATGGCAAAATCACAGCAGAAGTCAGTTTTACTCGCAAGTTTACTGATGTGTTTGAGCCATTCGGCATGGAGTGCTGGGTCTCAGGGTCCGGTACTCGATGATATGGTCATGGACCAGCAAACCTATAGCGAAATTCCGGTTTCTTCGATTCAGGAATTCGTGCAGATTTATGGCATTGTCAAAGATAATTATATTCAAGATAAAAATGACGATGCATTATTCCAACAGGCAATTCGTGGTCTGGTCGGTGGTTTAGACCGCTATTCCCGTTATCTTTCTCCAGAAGACTTCAAACAGCTCCGTCAATATACCGAAGGCGATCTAGCCAGTATCGATTTTGACCTGCAGTTTAATCCGCAATTGAAGCAGTGGATGGTACAGGGACTCAGTCCGGATGCTGACTCTGCCAAGCAGGGACTGCGTAATGGCGTGACTGTTTACAAGATTGATGATCAGATCTTAAATACGCTGAAGCGCGAGCAGGTTCGGGATTTGCTCAGTGGCGCGATAGGCTCTACTTTAAGCATTCAGCTTTCTGCGCAAAGTACGCCGGTGACGCTGGTTCGTAATATCAAAGTAGATACCGAGATTAAATCGACCCTGCATAATAATCAGGTGCTGGTCTTGCAGGTCAAGGTCTTCCAGCAGGACACAGCCAACGAAATTAAACGAATTATTGACAGCTATTCCAGTCAACGTTTAAAAGCCGTGTTATTTGATCTACGTAATAATCCAGGTGGCCTGCTTTCGGCAGCGGTAGAGTCTGCGGATCTATTCCTGAATCAGGGCATTATTGTCTCGACCAAAAGCCGGGCAGAAGGGGATCAGCAGTTTCAGGCTTTACCAGGATTTGAATTTCAGAATATGAAAATTGGAATCTTGATTAATAACCGTTCTGCCTCTGCAGCCGAAGTCTTTACCGCTGCCTTGAAAGAGCATAACCGTGCCTGGGTGGTCGGTGAAAAAAGCTATGGTAAAGGTGTGGTGCAGAAACTGTTTCCTCTTAGCAATGGGGCGGCGTTACAGATGACGGTATCGCAATATTTTAGTCCCAGTGGTCAGCGTATTGAGGGTCTTGGTGTGCAGCCTCACCTCAGTTATCCGCTTGGCGTTGAGATGAGGGAAGAAAGTTATCTGGATCACATCACTGAATTATTGCTTTTACAAAAATAATGAAGGGGGCATAGCCCCCTCATCAATCATTCTTCTTCATCGGTATCGAGCCCAAATTTCTTCAGACGATAACGCAGCGAGCGGAAAGACATGCCCAACTTTTTTGCGGCAAGCGTACGGTTCCAGTGAGTCAGATTCAATGCATTTAGCAAAATTTCTTTCTCGATTTTCTCCATATACAGTTCAAGACCTTCTTCAGGCAGTTTTTTCGGTACGATAAAAGTGTCAGTAGTGTTACTCGATTCGGATGCTATATTCGATGTGATTTCGGAGGTCACAAAACTCTGGCGTAAAGGTGCAGTTTGCAAATGCTGGATATCAATTGTGTCTTCATCGCTGAGGGTAATAGCTCGCTCGATGATATTACGCAATTCCCGGACATTTCCTGGATAGTATTGAGTCAGTAACTGCTCTTTGCTATGTTCAGTCAGGCGTTTCACAGGGATTTGCCATTCCTGACAGATCTTCTGAATAAAGTGTTCAGCCAGCAGCAGAATGTCATTACCACGCTCACGTAATGGTGGCAACACCAGATCCATCACATGAATGCGGAAGAATAAATCCTGACGGAATTTACCTTGCTGTACCTGTGCTTCCAGGTCCTGATGACTGGCGCTGATGACACGAAAATCCACATCAATTTCAATATCTGAACCTAAAGGGCGAATCCGTTTTTCCTGTACTGCACGTAGCAGTTTGACCTGCATACTGAGTGGAAGTTCTGCAATTTCATCCAGAAATAAACTGCCGCCATGTGCAGACTGGATCAGGCCCTGTTTGTCCTGCATGGCGCCAGTAAAGCTGCCTTTCTTGTGCCCGAACAGCTCACTTTCCATCAGTTCAGCTGGAATTGCGCCACAGTTAATGGCAATAAAGGGTCCTTCACTCCGGTTGCTGAGGCGATGAACCAGATTTGCCACCACTTCCTTTCCAGTTCCAGATTCACCAGTGATAAATACCGGGGCTTGAGAGCGGGCAATTTTATGCAAGGTCGTACGTAATTGCTGAATCGGCTTGGACTGGCCAATCAGCATTTTATATTCAAGGGTATCTTGCTGATTGGATTGGTAATCTACTGGCTTATTTAGTGCTTTTTGCAGTAACTGTTCCAGATGTTTCTGATTGATCGGCTTACTGACAAAGTCAAAGGCACCTGCTTTGAGTGCAGCAATGGCAATATCCATATTGCCATAGGCAGTTAACACAGCAACCGGTAGGGAAGGATGATGCTCACTGATAAATTCTAGGAGCTGCAAGCCATTACCATCAGGTAGATTTAGATCCGTAAGGCAGGCATCATACTGATGATCTGCCAGGCGTTTTTTAGCATCCTCCAGACGATGGGCGATATGCGTGCGAATTCCCATACGCATGAGCGACATCTGCATGAGCGTACAGAGATCTTCTTCATCATCGACCAATAGTACCAGTGGTTGTTGTTCCACACTTTTCCCCTTAAATTCAAAAATTAAACAGTGATGCGCTGGCAGCTAATCCGGAAGCAGGCACCCTGTTCTTGTTGTATATAATTCAGCTGGGCCTGATTGGCCTCACAGAAACTGTGGGATAAATATAGCCCTAGCCCTGTACCATTAATTGAAGTGCTGAAAAATGGCTTAAACAGCAGACTCTGATCGGCAGGCGCAACGCCCTGACCAAAATCCCGTACATCAATCCAGACTTTATGTTCATAAGGATGAACTTTTAATTCTACATAACCTACAGCTGGATCGTTATGCCGCACGGCATTACGCAATAAATTGACCAATACTTGACGTAGCTGGGCTTCATCAAACTGGATGTCCAGTCGCATATCAATATTCAGCTTAATCTGATCAGCAATATCAGCCAAATCCTCATGGATACATTGTGGAATAAATTCATTCAGCTGAATAGATACTGGATGAGTCTCTTTATTCTTCACCATATTCAGCGTGTCTTCAATAATCCGGTTGATTCGTGTTGCCTGCTTGCTGATCATGCCATGTAACACCTGCTGCTGGTCCTGTTCACAACCAGATAACAGATCATTGGCTTGAACAATCGCTGCAAGCGGATTACGAATCTCATGGGCAATACTGGCAGAAAGTTGCCCGAGTGCCGCCAGTTTTAATTGCTGGACTTGTTGATTAAGTTTTCGCGCATCTTGCAGCACCAGCAACATTAAAGTTTGATGCGGTACAATCAGTTTTTGTACTTGAACATGAATATTGAAACGGCTTTGCTGGGATTCAAACTGAAAGCGTTCGCCATTTTCCAGATCTTCAAAGCGGATCAGCTCAAACAGATCTGGTTGTGACTGGTACAATGGAAACGTGTCATGTGCATACATTTGCTGGATGCCAAGCAAGTGGCAGGCAGCAGGATTACTCAGCACCACATGACAGTTTTCATCGAGAACCAGATAACCAGTCTCAATCTGTTCCAGAATATAACGGTTAATATTTTGTAGACGATAAAGTTCCATGGACTGGGAAAAATTGACATTTTCCAAGATCTGGAAACGTCGGACTGCAATTTGCCCGATGCCATAGACCACAAAAAACATGAAAGCCAATATGGCGCTATTGCCGATATTACCCAGAGAGGAAAGGGTAAACAGGCTGGTGATGAAATGCTGGTAAATCACACTGATGACCGCAATCAAGGTAATCACCAGCGCTTTTTGTGCATTCAGTAAAATGGAAGCGGCAAAGATAGTAATCACGAATAGCATACTGAGCTGTAGATTGGTGCTATTCGTGGCCAAGGTCAGCAGGCTGAGTGCACAGACATCGACAATAAAAATACCGGTCAGCTGTTGCTGAACAAATTTCTTAAAATACTTCAGAACAAAAAGCTGGATCAAGGCGATAGCAATGAAGCTACTCAGTACATAATGATACAGCTTGGGATATTCTAAATCGCTGGTGTGCTCAGGATAAGTGAGCACGAAAATCAGCAGTAAACCAGTACTGATGATCAGGCGGTATGCCGCATACCAGGTGCCCAGCAGATATTGGTTAAGCTCTGAATAAGAAGATCGTTGCGACATAGAACCTTTTTTGTTTTTTTAAGTTTTCTTAAATAGAGGGCATAAAATATTAAGGTTTAATCAGACCATAGCGCATTGCTAGATGGGTCAGTTTCACATCGCTGTCGATATTAAGTTTTTCAAAAATACGATAACGATAGGTATTTACAGTCTTAACACTAACAAAAAGTTTATCCGCAATTTCCTGGGCACTAATGCAGTTGACGACCATCATGGCAACCTGCATTTCGCGTTCGGACAGGGAATCAAATGGGGATTGCTGTGTGTCAGATAAATAAGAGCTCGCTAATTGCTCGGCAATATCTGCACTAAAGTATTTGCCGCCCTGCATGACTTTATTAATAGCACGTACCATCTCGGTAACAGGTGCACCTTTGGTGATATAGCCTTTAGCACCTGCTTTGAGTAACAGCGATGGATAAGGTTCTTCGGCAAGACCACTGACAGCGATAACTTTAGTATCAGGGGCTGTTTGTAACAGTCGACGCGTAGTTTCAACACCACCAATACCCGGCATATTCACATCCAGGAGCACTACATTCGGATGATGCTGACGCACCAGAGTAATTGCTTCTTCACCAGATTCAGCTTGTCCAATGACCTGAACATCAGTGTGGTCTTCAAGCATTCTACAGATGCCAGTACGCACCAATTCATGGTCATCTACAACTAAAACTGTGATCACGTATACTCTCCCTCAGATGAAAAAAAATCATTTTTTTTGTTACACAACGCAAAATAAGCTTGCAATGAAACTACAAAATTAGCAATCCTACAGACATGTCATATTGAACTGTATCACGCAGTGTAGAGATCAATAATTGTTCTGCATTGTGGTAAATGTAATGTAAGCCATATTAGAGGTAATACGCAAATCAATCTTACCTCGTAAGTTGGGTGAAGGAATAGTGAAGAAAACACATAAGTCTTTGATGCATGTACTGGGTCTGTCGCTGGCAGTCAGCATGAGTACGACGACGAGTTTTGCTGAAATTATCATGAATTCGTCAGCAGCGGCCCCTCAGTCTAGCCTGAGCTGGTCTTCTGAACAGGCCAACCAGTTCTTGAGTGATGGATCGGATGCCGATGATGAGCCTTCTCCGCTTGGCTCTACGACAGTCACCACGACCATCCGTAGTCAGAATGGTCAAGCAGTACAAGAACCTGCCAAAACTGTACAGATTCTGGATACCAAGACCTATGGCACGCAGCCATCTGTCAATGCGCGTTCAGCGCTGGTAATGGACGCGCAGACCGGTGAAGTGCTGTATAGCAAGAACAGTAATACAGCAGTGCCGATTGCATCGATTACCAAGCTGATGACAGCAGTGGTGATCTCTGATGCACGTTTAAACATGAATGAAAAAATCACACTACAACAGGGTGATTTTTCATGTTCAGGTTGTAAGAGTTCAAGCTCGACGTTACGTGTCGGAGACACGATGAATCGTGCTGAAGCTTTATTGTTTGCACTGATGAAATCTGAAAACCCGGCTGCAGCAGCGTTGGCACGTACCTATCCAGGTGGCCGTAGTGCTTTTATTTCTGCCATGAATAGTAAAGCCAAAGCATTGGGTATGAATTCAAGTAAATTTCTGGAATCTACCGGATTGCATCCGGGCAATAAGTCATCTGCAAGAGACTTGGGGATTCTGGTAAACACCGCTTCGCAATACGGCTTGATCCGACAGTTCTCAACCACAGCAAGTTATGACTTTAATCTGGGTTACCGTGTGTTGAAATCGAATAATACCAATGCGCTGGTACGTAATGGTGGCTGGAATATTAATATTTCTAAAACCGGTTTTATCAATGAAGCTGGACGTTGTGTAGTGATGCATACCACCTTAAATAACCGTCCAGTAGTCGTAGTGTTGCTTGGAGCAGATTCATCTGCTGCACGTACCAATGATGCAACACGTCTCATGACTTGGGTGTCTAGTTTGCCGAAACAGCGTGTTTAAGCTTTTATAAAATATTTAAGTCATAAAAAAGCCCTGCAGATGCAGGGCTTTTTGATTCTGTCTCTTACATATTAGACAGTATAGAATCGCGTACTTGATCCAATGTTGCATCGATCGACAGCATTACTGCATCAGAACATTGTTTGATTGCAGTATCGGGATCTTTCAGACCGTTACCTGTCACAGTACAAACAATTACTGAGCCTTCAGCAATCTTGCCAGCTTTGATGTCACGAATTGCACCGCCGATAGACGCTGCAGAAGCAGGTTCTACGAATACACCTTCGTACATGGAAAGTAGACGTTGTGCTTCAAGAATTTCAGCATCAGTCAGTTCGTCGAACCAACCTTGAGAATCACGAACCACAGCTTTGGCATGGTTCCAGCTTTGTGGATTACCAATACGGATTGCAGTTGCCACAGTTTCAGGGTTTTCTACTGGCGCACCACGTAGGAACGGTGCAGCACCAGCCGCCTGGTAACCGACCATTGTCGGAAGGCCTTCAGGTTTAGGACCGGTGAACGCATCAGTTGCAGGGTCATAAACCACTTGCTCAAACTGATCAGCAGGTTGGTTGGCAACGGCTTCGGTATAACCCATCCAGTGTGCAGTGATGTTACCTGCGTTACCGACAGGTAGGCAGTGGTAGTCAGGTGCACGGCCAAGCTCATCTACGATTTCGTAAGCAATGGTTTTTTGACCTTGCAAACGGTATGGATTGATTGAGTTCACGATCGTCACCGGAGCTTTATCCGCAATTTCTTTCACCAGACGCATACCGTCATCGAAGTTACCGCGGATTTGCATGGTGATTGCGCCATACATCATCGCTTGTGCCATTTTACCCATGGCAATTTTGCCTTCAGGAATTAACACAAACGCTTTCATGCCTGCACGTGCAGCATAGGCAGCAGCAGCAGCAGAGGTGTTACCTGTAGAGGCACAGATAATCGCTTTTGAGCCTTCTTCAGCGGCTTTGGTCACCGCCATGGTCATACCACGGTCTTTAAATGAACCAGTCGGGTTTAAGCCCTCGTACTTCACATAAATTTCAACATTTTTGCCAATAATGCGCGGAATATTCGCAAGCTTAATCAGTGGTGTATTACCTTCGCCTAGAGAAACAGCAGGGGTAGTTGCAGACACTGGTAAACGGTCGCGATAGCGGTCAACTAAACCAGTATAACGATTGGCATTCGACATGATGATGTTCCAATTGTGTGTAGAGCTTGGTGAGGAGCGTAAACCCCTCAACCCGATTAATTATCAAGCGATTCTAAACGAATTCGCACAATTTCGCCATGAATGACAGGAAGAGCTTGAATTTGCTTTAACGCTTCATCCATTTTCGCTTCCTTGACTGGATCAGTCAGGATCACGATAGGAATAAGGTCTTTTAAGCGAGACTGCTGCATGATGGCATCAATACTAATGCCGTTACGGCTCAGAATAGAGGTCACTTCTGCAAGAACGCCGGTTTGATCTTCAGCGTTAATACGGATGTAGTAGCCTGTGGTCATTTCTTCACGAGGAAGAATTGGCAAGTCGCTTAAGCTTTCAAAAGCCAGTTGTGGAATGGTACCTGCGCCATCTTCAGTGTAAGAAATGTCACGCACGATATCCACCACGTCAGCGACTACAGCAGATGCTGTAGGACCAGCACCAGCACCAGCACCATAGTACAGTGTAGGGCCAACTGCATTGGCTTGTACCAGGACTGCATTTTTCACGCCATTTACATTGGCGATCAGTTGCTCCTCAGGAATCAGGGTCGGGTGAACACGAAGTTCAATCCCTGTTTCTGTACGACGAGCAATACCAAGGTGTTTAATACGGAAACCTAAGTCTTCAGCATATTTTACATCTTGAGCCGTGATTTTGCTGATGCCTTCGGTGAAGACTTTATCAAATTGCAGCGGGATACCAAATGCAATCGATGCAAGTAAGGTTAGTTTATGTGCGGCATCAATACCTTCAACGTCAAAGGTTGGATCTGCTTCAGCATAACCCAGTTCTTGCGCTTCTTTCAGTACATCTTCAAAGGCACGGCCTTTGTCACGCATTTCAGTCAGGATAAAGTTACCTGTACCGTTAATGATGCCCGCCAGCCAATCAATTTTGTTGGCAGCCAAGCCTTCACGCATGACTTTAATAATCGGGATGCCACCTGCCACCGCTGCCTCGTAAGCAATTTGCACAGCGTTGTCATCAGCAAGTTTGAACAGTTCATTACCGTGTTCAGCGAGCAAAGCCTTGTTCGCAGTCACAACCTGTTTGCCATGCAGGATGGCTTCTTTAATGACTTCATAGGCAGGATGAATACCACCCATCACTTCAACCACAACATCAACATCTGGCTGACGTACGATCTCTAGCAGGTCAGCACTTTGCTTGATGCTGTCATCGAGTTCCAGGTCAGGACGCGGACGACGGGTACCCACATAAGTAATTTGAATTTCACGACCGGTGCGACGTTTAATCTCAGCAGCATTTTGTTTTAATAGTTTAAGGGCACCACCACCCACAGTACCAAGACCGAGGATTGCCAGACGAACTGGTTTCACGTCACACTCCAAATATAAACAGTTTTTTACGAGAGCCTAGATCATAGCTAAAAAAACGCGCTGACTCTAGGGTGATCTCAGAATATCTTTATGTATAACATAAAGTAAAATAACTTATTAAAATGAGTTATTTAAGACGGTCCAAAAGTTCAGCGGTCGACATGTATCCGCCCAGGTAAACACCCTCTGAACTATAGACACCCGGGGTACCGTTCACACCGATATTTAGACCCATTTGATATTGATCTTTCACAGGATTTTGACAGGTTGCTGGTATAATTGATCCACCGGCAATAGCGGTATCAAAGGCAGCACGACGGTCGGCACTACACCAGATTGCTTCCATGGCTGGCATATGCTGCTCACCACGTGGCCATGCGATATAACGTACCTCAATGCCTTTATTGTTCATTTCATCCATCTGTTCGTGGAATTTATGGCAGTACGGGCAGCTAACATCGGTAAAGACATAGATAACATGCTTGGCTTTGTTGCCTTTGGCAGGGTAAATCAACAGGTCTTCTGCTTTTAGTGCTGCAAAGATTTTCTTGTTCACATCGGATTGCAGGGTTTCGCTGACATTATGCAGCTGTTTGTCACCCAGGCGGATCACATCACCCTGAATGATATATTTACCATCACTGGTCGCATAGACAGACGACATGCCTTCCAAGCTAACCCAGAACAGATTGGGTACTTCAGTGGTTTTAACGCCAGTGATTTTTGCCTTAATACCAGCCTTTTTGAAGTGACCTTCCAGGGTTGAAATCAGACGTTGCTGAGCATTACGTTCTGATACGGTAGACGCTTCACCCGTCGCTGGTGCACTTGCAGTTAAAGTATCTGACTTTTTATCGTTTTGATTAGAGTTGGAGCAAGCAGTAAGACTGAAACCTGCAGCAAGCATACATGCGATAAACAGACTGGAGCGGGCAAATGTCATGGATAACCCTTTTTGTTCTTAGATAAAAATAGATGCCTAGCATAACAAAAAAATAGTTTGCAGGTTGAACTTCTCTGTACACGTTGTCAGTTCAGGTTCAGGCCCGTGGATGATGTGACGCATGCAGCTGTTGCATACGCACTTGTGCCACGTGGGTATAAATTTGGGTGGTCGACAGGTCACTATGTCCCAACAGCATCTGCACGACACGTAGATCTGCACCATGATTCAACAGGTGGGTGGCAAAGGCATGACGCAAGGTATGGGGGGAAAGCTCTGCCTGGACACCGGCCTGTAGTGCGTAACGCTTGATCGCATACCAGAAATTCTGTCGGCTCATGATGCCACCATGCTGGGTCAGGAACAGATAGTCGGTTGCTGTCTTGTACAATTGCGGACGTGCTTCATTCAGATATTTCTCGATCCATTCGCAGGCGACCTGCCCCATGGGTACTAATCGTTCTTTGTTGCCTTTACCTACGATACGCAGATAGCCCTGTTTTAGGTTAATCAGTTCCAGTCGCAGGTTGAGTAGTTCTGTCACACGTAATCCACAGGCATAGAGCACTTCCAGCATCGCCCGGTCACGTAAACCTAAGGCAGTATTGATATCCGGTGCATTGATTAGTGCTTCAACATCGGCTTCAGAAAGATCTTTGGGCAGGGCACGTCCCAGTTTTGGTGTCTTGTGTGCAGCAACCGGATTGTCATTTCTCAGCTTTTGTTCACGCAAGAATTTATAAAATGAGCGCAGGGCGGACAAACAGCGTGCAATTGAACGTGGACTTTTTTGCTGTTTGGTCAGCTCAATCAATACATCCGAGACATCATCATGATTCCATTCTGGTAAGGCTTTAGTTAGGCAACTATTGCATTGAATTAAATCAGATAAATAGGCATTCCGCGTATGAGGACTTACGGTTTGTGCAATCAGATAGTCACGATAACCGTGCAGAAACTGGGCATTTTCCGGAATCTGGACAGGAGCGGGAATACGGGGTTTTTTATTCAACATAGGATGAAAGAATCTGATCTAAAAAAGCGATAATGAGTATTGATATTCTCCAATGTAGTTTAATTTTATTACAGTGTCGATGTGATATAAGCTAAATCGGTTTGTAATTAATCTTATTTGTTAATTATTCTCATTTGTTTGTATACTGTACAAAATAGTTTAGGAATTTTCGCGGTGCGTTTGTCGGATTTGAAAGTGAAGCAAACAGCTATCATTCGAAAGGTTAATCGAACTACTGATGGCGAGGGCGCTCAACACGATGTCGTGGCGAGTCGCCTGGAAACGTTGGGTTTTGTGCCTGGCACAGAAGTGCAGGTCATTACCAAAGGTATTTTTGGTGGGGATCCGATTTTAATTCAGGTCGGTTTTACCCGTTTTGCCCTGCGTAAGTCAGAGGCAGCCAAAATTGAAATTGAAGCTGGAGTGTCGGCATGAGTGATGCCTTAAGTATTGCCCTTGTCGGTAACCCTAACTGTGGTAAAACCTCATTATTCAACCATTTAACAGGTACGCGTCAAAAGGTCGGCAACTATGCCGGAGTGACAGTAGAACGTAAAGTCGGTCACTTTACTTTGCCATCGGGCAAGGCTGTGCGTGTACTGGATTTACCGGGGACTTATAGTCTGGATGCTACCAGTCCGGATGAAGCGATTACCCGTGATGTTGTACAGGGCAAAATTGCAGATGAAGAACAGCAGGATGCATTCCTGTGTGTGGTCGATGCCACCAATCTGAAACTGCATCTCGGTCTGGTTCTGGAAATGATCCAGCTCGGCCGTCCAGTGTTACTCGTTCTGAACATGATGGACGAAGCACGCCGTCGTGGGATGCAGATCAATACCCAGAAATTGTCCGAGCGTTTAGGTGTACCCGTTGCTGAAACGGTTGCGGTGCGCAAGTCAGGTGTTGAAAACCTGATGAATGCACTGGATCAGGGAAAATATGCTATTCCAGAGATTGAAATGACTGGCTTAAGCGGTGACAGTCATCACAAAGTTGAAAGCATCCTGAAAGATGTGGTGAACTTTGTAGATCAGGAAGACAAGCGCACCGATTTTCTGGATAAAATTTTCCTGCATCCGGTACTCGGTCTGCTTAGCCTAGCGGTGATGATGTTCGTGATCTTCCAGGCGGTATTTGCCTGGGCGGCACCCTTCATGGATGGGATTGAAACCTTCTTCGGCTGGCTCGGTGAGGTAGTCGGAGACAACATTGCCCATCCTTTGCTGAATAGTCTGCTCGTAGATGGGATTATTGCCGGTGCCGGCGGCGTTGTGGTGTTCCTGCCACAGATTCTGATCCTGTTCTTCTTTATCTTGGTATTGGAAGAATCCGGTTATCTGCCACGTGCTGCATTCCTGCTGGATAAATTGATGTACAAAGCCGGCCTTTCTGGTCGTGCCTTCATTCCATTGTTGTCAAGCTTTGCCTGTGCAATTCCGGGCATCATGGCGTCACGTACCATCAGTGATCCACGTGACCGTTTGACCACAATTTTTGTAGCACCCTTGATGACCTGTTCGGCTCGTCTGCCGGTATATGCATTGCTGATTGCTGCATTCATTCCATCACAGTCGGTCTGGGGTATTTTTAACCTGCAAGGCCTGGTTCTGTTTGCTCTATATATGGCGGGCATTCTAAGTGCGCTGATTGTTTCGTTTGTGTTGAAGTTTTTCAGCAAAGACAAATCAGAGCATATGCTGCTAATGGAACTACCAAGTTATCGTTTTCCAGATATCAAGAACGTCTGGATTGGTCTGCTGGATCGTGGCAAGATCTTCTTGAAGCGTGTGGGTGGCATCATCTTCGCATTGTCGATTCTGCTGTGGTTCCTGTGTACCTTCCCGCAACCGCCTGAAGGTGCCACGTTACCAGATATTGATTATTCCTTTGCAGGGATGATTGGTCATTTTATCCAGCCGATCTTTGCACCGTTGGGCTTTAACTGGCAGATCTGTATTGCGCTGATTCCAGCAATGGCAGCTCGTGAAGTGGTTGTGGCCGCACTGGGTACAGTTTATGCCTTGTCAGCAGTTGATGAAGATGCGATGTCTGAAGGGCTTGCAGCTTTGATTAGCGGTGGCGGTGAATTAGGCTGGACACTGGCAACCGGTTTATCGTTACTAGTTTGGTTTATCTATGCACCACACTGTCTGGCAACTCTGGCAACAGTAAAACGTGAAACAGGTTCATGGAAAACTGTGGGCTTTATGACAGTTTATCTGTTTGGTCTGGCATATATCATGTCATTCCTGACTTATCAGATTGCTTCACACTATTTCGGTTAATATTGACTGAAACAGCACAGTGAAGGGGAGATTGAGATGATTGAAATTCTGATTGTGACGGCACTGGTGCTTTGGAGTGCAGTGGTGGTATTTAAGAAGGTATTTCCGAATACTTCACGCTCGGTCTTCCTGAAGCTATCCAATGCTTGTGAAGCCCAAGGCTGGCATAAGCTGGCGAAATGGTTAAAACCTGCGATGGCCAGCGGTTGTGGAGGCAATTGTGCCTGTCCGGCATCCGAGCAGCCAGCAGAGAAAAAGCCTGCTCAGCAAGCTGTGAAATGGAAATAATTTTCCAGCAAAATTAAAAGTGAAAAAGCCATCATTTTTATGATGGCTTTTTTATGCAATATACAAAAAAATCTGCAGAAAGATGAAACAGAAAAAGCATTCAAAACGGCAAAGTGCTAACATTTCAAAAGTTTCAAATTAGACCAGAACATGAGGCAAAAATGTTAATACAACGTGGTGGACTTAAGGTCGTTGCAGGACTTGGAATTTCAGGTGTTGCAGCAGTCAATTTCTTACATGACAAGGGCTACCGCGTTGCAGTAACAGACTCCAGGGCAAATCCACCGGGGCATGACCAGATTCCTGCCGAAGTACAAACCAGCTTTGGTAAATTTGACCAGGAATTATTGCTCTCAGCAGAAGAAATCGTCATCAGTCCGGGGCTTGATCCGAAACTTCCTGAAATTCAGGCAGCGATTGCCAAAGGTATTCCGGTAGTGAGTGAAATCCAGATTCTGCGCCGTTCTACCGATAAACCCATTGTTGCGATTACCGGTTCAAATGCCAAAAGTACCGTCACCACATTAATTGGCCTGATGGCCGCAGATGCAGGTAAGAAAGTGGCCGTTGGTGGCAACCTTGGCCGTCCTGCGCTGGATCTGACCAAAGATGATCCTGAGCTTTATATTTTAGAGCTTTCAAGTTTTCAGCTGGAAACCACGTCGAATCTGAATGCTGAAGTGGCAGTCGTGCTGAATATGAGCGAAGACCATCTGGATCGTCATGGTGACATGATGGGCTACCACACAGCAAAACACCGTATTTTCCAGGGTGTCAAAAAAGTGGTGTATAACCGCGATGATTCACTGACTCGTCCACTGGTTCCGGATGTAACGCCAATGCAAAGCTTTGGTTTAAATGCACCTGATATAAATCAGTACGGCGTGTTACGTGACACGGATGGCACGATCTGGTTAGCGCGTGGACGCGAACGTTTATTGAAAAGTTCTGACATGTATATTCAAGGCACGCACAATGTCGCGAATGCTTTGGCCTGTTTGGCTTTGGGTGAAGCGATTGGCTTGCCAGTAGATAGTATGCTGAAAACCCTAAAAACCTTCAAAGGGCTGGAGCATCGCTGCGAATTTGTCAAAGAAGTCAATGGTGTGCGTTATTATAACGACTCTAAAGGTACCAATATCGGTGCGACTCTGGCAGCTTTAGACGGTCTAGGTGCGGCGATCGAAGCACAAGGAGGGAAAGTTGCAATCATTCTCGGTGGTGAGGGCAAAGGTCAGGACTTCACTGCTTTACGTAATTCATTGTCTAAATACGCGAAGGTAGCAGTGTTGATTGGTGTAGATCGTCCAATCATTGAAGCAGCAATTGAAGGAACCACGACACTTGTGCATGCGGAAAGCCTGCAGGAAGCAGTAGAAATCTGCCAGAGCAATACCCAGCCACATGATGTCGTGCTATTGTCTCCGGCATGTGCAAGTTTTGATATGTTCTCAGGCTATCCTGAGCGTGGCCGTCAGTTCGTTGCGTATGTCAACGCACTTAATTAAGAACAACAAGGATTCGTGATATGGCTGAGTTTGCTCAGACTGCGATCAATAAAATTACTCAAATCTACGAGCAGTGGCTACCCAAGTTACCCGCTGAAGTTAATCCACGTAATGTGCTGATTTTCTGTGTATTGGCTTTGCTATGTATTGGTTCGATTATGGTGGCATCCGCCTCGATGCCGTATGCAGAACGAATTAATGGCAATGCCTTTCACAACATTACCCGACATGCCATCTCGATTGGGGCTGGGGCAGCAGTCGCCTATGCTACTTATAAGATTCCTTTAAATCGCTGGTTTAACAGTACTTTCTTTTTATGGTTTGTGACCATTCTGCTGCTATTGGCAGTATTGCTGGTCGGTACTGAAGTCAATGGTTCCAAGCGCTGGATTCGTCTTGCTGGCTTTACCTTACAGGCTTCCGAAGTAGCGAAGGTAATGATGGCAATCTTCACCGCAGACTACGTAGTACGTCGTGCTGAAGAGGTACGTAACAAGATTTCCGGTTTGGGACGCTTAAGTATCATCATGGGGGCAACCATCCTGTTGGTCATGCTTGAGCCGGACTTGGGGGCAACCGTAGTCATCACGCTAACCATGCTTGGAGTGTTCTTCCTGGCGGGTGCGCCGTGGAACCAGTTTGGTCTGGCTTTCGGCGTCATTATTGGCGCGTTGATCGCTGCAATTGCTTTTGAGCCATATCGTCTGCAGCGTTTCCTGTCTTTCTCGAATCCTTGGGAAGATCCGCTGGGTACGGGTTATCAGCTATCCAATGCGCTCATGGCTTTTGGTCGTGGAGAATGGACGGGTGTCGGTCTGGGACACAGTATTCAGAAAATGTCTTACCTACCTGAAGCGCATACCGATTTTATGCTGGCAATTCTGGGTGAGGAATTCGGTTTTCTGGGAATTGCGATCGTTCTGATTCTGTCTTTCAGCATGATTGTCTGCTGTATTCGCATTGGTCATCGTGCCCTGAAAAACCATTACCTGCGTGCTGGTTATCTGGCATATGGCATTAGTATTATTTTCCTGTTACAGGTTTTGGTGAATGCAGGCATGAACATGGGCATGCTGCCAACCAAGGGTTTGACCCTGCCATTTATCAGTTATGGTGGTTCTTCGCTGATTATGTGTGCCATGATGATCAGCCTGATTCTCAAGATTGATGCCACAACTCGTGAAAGTAATCCAAGCCGTGAGGAATCAAGCTTCTAGATTAGACTGACGGTTCGAGTCAGGCTGGGCATGGTCGAGAACTGTGCTTGGCATGACCGTACCGCAGTGATTACAGCGCACAAAAGCATCCTTGGCTTTCGACAGGGGAATCAAGGGAATAAAGAATAAGGAAAAATAATTACGCTGCTGTCTCAATTCGTAACCGGCTCGGGTTCGGCACACTGGACATAAGAACTGACTTTTCTCAATGACTTTGGTTTTCGGTCCAACACCAAAAATAAAAAACATAGACTGACTTCCACCTGAATTTTTCTTTAGCTTAAGCCAAAACAGCCCTTTATAAATAGTAGCCTTGTAGCTCAGTTGTGTGTGGAATCCGTTCGATATTCCATTGTGCCACTGCCTGTTTCAGCATTTTTTCCGGAGTATCCAGTTCAACTTCAGCCTGGTGCAAAGCTTTAAGTACCTGTTTTAATAATTGCGGCGCCTGAGTTAAATCCAGTGCTTGCGCCAGATTCTGTTTAGAGAGTTTCTGACCCTGATCATTCATTGCGAGTGGCAGGTGCATATACTGCAGACGAGGGTAGCCGAGCAATTGGCCTAGATAAATCTGACGTTCGGTATTATCCAGCAGGTCCGCGCCACGTACCACATGAGTTATACCTTGCAGGTAATCATCCACCACGACTGCCAGCTGATAGTTAATGATGCCATCACGGCGCTTCAGGACAAAATCTCCCAGATCATGCTTAAGATTAGAGCAATGATGACCTTGCAACGGATCATCAAAACAGATTTCGACATCTTCAACTTTTAAGCGAATCGCCTGATGTTCGAAAGCTAAGCCTAAATCACGGCAGGTATCCTGATAGATATGATTGGAACCGAGCATCTTGCGCGTACATTGGCAGGCATAGACCAGACCCTGCTGACGTAGCTGTTCAATCACACCATCATAAATGTCTAGGCGGTCTTTTTGAAAAATGATTGCGGCATCGGGATCGAAACCAAAGACATCCATGGCACGAAGAATATGATCTTCACTACCGGGATAAATGCGGGGAATATCGGTGTCTTCAATACGAACCAGCCATTGACCCTGATGGGCACGGGCATCGCAGTAGCTGGCGACTGCAGTAATGAGGGAACCAAAATGTAAAGGGCCGGTTGGCGATGGCGCGAACCGACCTGAGTAGCGAGTTAGCGAAACATCGTTTCGCCGCTGCGCATGAGGAGCATGCTCCGCAAGGGAGCTGTGCTCGGCTGAGGAATTCTCAACAGTCACGATTAACCGTTATTTTGCTTCTCTTTGATTTCAGCAAGAGTCTTACAGTCAATACATAAAGTCGCAGTTGGACGAGCTTCTAAACGACGCAGACCGATTTCGATACCACAAGTTTCACAGAAACCGTAGTCATCATTTTTGATTGCTTCGATAGACTGTTCGATTTTGCGGATCAGTTTACGTTCACGATCACGGGTACGTAGTTCAATCGCAAATTCTTCTTCTTGTGTTGCACGGTCGTTTACATCTGGAAGTGCCGTATTTTCGTCTTGCATGGTATTCAGCGTACGGTCAACTTCAGTCATCAACTCAGCTTTCCAAGCCAGCAGAATCTGGCGGAAGTGCTCAAGCTGACCTTCAGACATGTATTCTTCATTTTTTTTCGGTTGATAAGGTTCGATACCAAATAAGCTAGCAGTAGAACCACCTTCAGTCGTTTTTGGCTTAGATTTGCGCACACGTTTTGTAGCTTTTTCATCTACCACATCAGTTTGTTCATCTAAGACTTGATTTTGGTTGTCATTCGCCATTTAGGGCATTCCTCATCATATGCGTAGGTAACTACGCAAAAAACATGGTGATATGCAAATTTTTATCCACCCTGAAGAAGGATTATCCTCCTATGGGGGTCGTCATCATATAGACTTTTTATGCGTTTTGATAGTCTTTGATGGCGGGATTGTAGATATCACGTTTCCTTTAAGAGCAATAAAGTAAAGCAAAAAAAACAAATTGAAAAGTTAATAACCTGAAATTTCAGTATTAATTTTAGCTTGCTTTAAAACTACCCTTTGAATGTAAGTCTGGTACTCACCATTGTCTTTTAATTGTAATACGCGATAGCCGGGCTGTGCCTGGTCTAAGGCAAAATTTTCGCTCAAGGGTTTGAACTGTACACTGGTTGAAGGGGTAGACAGATAGCGTACGCCCTGCCATTTATTTTCAGAATCCTGATGCACATGTCCAAATAGCACCATTTTGACATTGGTATGTCGTGCAATCACATCTTTCAATGCTTCTGAATTTTTCAGCCGATGCTGGTCAATCCAGTGTGATTGCATCGCAAAAGGATGATGATGACAGGCCACGATCACATACTGCTTGCTATGTTCAAGCAATAACTGTTCCAGCTGATCCAGCTGTTTTTGTTCTACCCAGCCATCGACCCGGCCTTTTACAGCACTGTTGAGCAGAATTAACGTCCAGCAACCAAAGCTAATCGCATGCGCTTCATCACTATTTTTATAAAAAGGGAAAATAGCGAGATAATCATCATGATTACCCGGAATCTGATAATGCGGCACATTCCAGGCCTGCATAAATTGTAAGTAACGTTGATAGGTAGATTCTGCTGCAACCTGGGCCAGATCTCCGGTATGTACCACCGCATCAATATGCGGAAAACGGTGCTGAATGTCGTGTACGACCTCTAAAAAGCTTTGCTCCGGATTCATGCGGGCAAATTCAAGCTCAGGCTGGTCCATCAGATGCGTGTCTGAAATCTGGATGAGCGTCCAGACTTTTTCAGATGCAGGAGTAGAGGTCTGTGTCATCTGATCTACTCCTTTGGATAGGCTGTTGAGATATGTTGCTGTAACCATTGTAATGCCATAATGACGGGCGCATTTTTGAGGCGGTTATAACGGAATAATTCTGGAAGGTGGGCATAATCAAAAATATGCAGCTGGATATTTTCCCCTTCATCCGGCATGCCATGTACACCGCCATGTTCAGGCAGTTCTGCCTGAGCCACATAAAGGTGGAACAGTTCAGAGCAGGCACCCGCTGAAGGATAGAAACTATACAGATGTTGCAACTCCTGGATTTCACAGCCAGATTCTTCCAGTGCTTCACGACGGATGCAGTGCTCTGGAGATTCATCACCATCTAAAACCCCGGCGATGATTTCTAACTGCCATGGGGAATCGGTATCATCTAGTGCACCAATACGGAACTGCTCGATCAAGGCAAATTTTTGTTGTTGGTCATTATAAATCAGCACCCCAGCTGCAGGACGCCGCGCAATCAGTTCACGCTGAATCGGAGGAATATATTCCTTGCTCTCAAAAAGACGATGACTCAGCTGCACTTTTTCGACTTTCACGAATCCTTGATACAGATATTCGCGCTGTTGCAGGTCGACATCATTATAGTTATAGGACGCTTGCTGAATAATCTTCATAAATCAGAAAAGGATGAAAACATTTATTTCATCCTATCTGAGTTTTTAGCAAAAACAACTGATTTTCAGTGGGAATTAGACTTTATGATATAAATTTCGACCACTTTCAATGAAGCTGGTTTTCATGCTGTTAAGACCTGCTTCAACCTCTGGATCGAGCTCTGCTGCCTGCTGTGCATTTTTCTGATTATTCGCATAATCCCGCACATTCTGGGTGATCTTCATCGAACAGAATTTCGGACCACACATCGAACAGAAATGCGCTGACTTGTGTGCCTCTTTCGGCATGGTCTCATCATGCATGCTGCGCGCCGTATCCGGATCCAGACTCAGGTTAAACTGGTCTTCCCAACGGAACTCAAAACGGGCTTTGGATAGGGCATTGTCACGTGCCTGTGCACCCGGATGGCCTTTGGCCAGATCCGCTGCATGCGCGGCAATCTTGTAGGTGATGATACCGTCTTTCACATCCTTTTTATTTGGCAGACCCAAATGTTCTTTTGGCGTCACATAACATAGCATCGCGGTGCCATACCAGCCGATCATCGCGGCACCAATGGCTGAAGTAATATGGTCGTATCCCGGAGCGATATCGGTGGTCAGTGGTCCCAATGTATAGAAAGGCGCTTCTTTGCAGACTTCCAGTTGCAGATCCATATTTTCCTTGATCATATGCATTGGCACATGGCCTGGACCTTCGATCATCACCTGTACATCATGTTCCCAGGCACGATGGGTCAGTTCACCTAAAGTACGTAGCTCGGAGAATTGCGCTTCATCATTGGCATCCTGAATACAGCCCGGACGCAGACCATCACCCAGACTGAATGAGACATCATAGGCTTTCATGATTTCACAGATTTCATCAAAGTGCGTGTACAGGAAGTTTTCCTGATGATGGGCCAGACACCACTGCGCCATGATTGAACCACCACGGGATACAATCCCGGTCAGACGGTTCGCAGTCAGTGGGACATAACGTAATAACACGCCAGCATGAATCGTAAAGTAATCCACGCCCTGTTCGGCCTGCTCAATCAGGGTATCTTTAAAGATTTCCCAGGTCAGGTCTTCGGCTACGCCATTCACTTTTTCCAGCGCTTGATAAATTGGCACAGTACCGATTGGCACAGGGGAGTTACGGATAATCCATTCACGGGTTTCATGAATATTCTGACCTGTAGACAAATCCATAATCGTGTCAGCACCCCAGCGGGTTGCCCAGGTCATTTTTGAAACTTCTTCTTCAATCGATGAACCCAGTGCCGAGTTACCGATGTTGGCATTAATCTTGACCAGGAAATTACGCCCGATGATCATCGGTTCGCATTCAGGGTGGTTGATATTGGCTGGAATAATGGCACGACCCGCTGCAACTTCCTGACGCACGAATTCTGGTGTGATTTCAGTCAGGTTTTTCGCACCAAAGTTCTGTCCGGCATGCTGGCGCATATCAACACCTTCACGCTGGCGCAGATTTTCACGGATGGCGATGTATTCCATTTCCGGTGTAATAATGCCTTGCTTGGCATAGTGCATCTGGCTGACATTGTGACCGCGTTTGGCACGACGGGGTTTTTGAATATGTGCAAAGCGGATATTGGCAGTACGAATATCGCGTAGGCGCTGGCGACCAAATTCGGAACTCAAGTCTTCTAGTACTTCGCTATCACCACGCTGTTCAATCCAGCTTTCGCGTACATGCGGCAGACCTTTGTTCAGGTCAATCGTGATTGCAGGATCGGTATAAGCACCAGACGTGTCATACACCATTAAAGGTAGATTTTTTTCACCGCCTAGGCCAGTCGGCGTATCTGTCAGTGAGATTTCACGCATTGGCACCTGAATATCAGGGCGTGAACCTTGAATATAGACCTTGCGGGAAGCTGGTAAAATACGGGTGAGATCTCGAGCTTCCTGCTCATGATGAGCATCGGTTGCGGGAGTGGAGAGATTCGTTAATTGGTTCATGGCAATGATCCTTAGAATGACATCAACGAATCAAGCACGACCAAAAACGCAGGCGGATCTATCTTATAGATAGAAAGAGGGCTTTAAGTTTTTAGAGGCTTGATTCCTACGCAGGTCTTAACCTGATCAGGTTCAACGGTACTCACCATCAAATTGCACTCTAAAAGGCTATTTTGGTGATCTCAGCGAGTGATTACTCGCGCTCCGTCAAGCTCAGGCGATCATATAATAGTTAGGGGATAAAAAGTAGACGTGATTCGCTACTTTCTAGCAGAAATATGCAGTAAAGATTTCAGGGAAAAAGGCTGTTATAAACAGATGGCGTCCCTGAAACAGTCTTTTTTATAGTCTTGGGCTGGCATCTGAATTCCGGAATAATGTGCAATCTGTTCCCAGGTTGAACGGTTCTGATATTCGCTGTCAAGCACCTGTTTGCGCTGCTCTTCATTCATATCCAGAAATTCTAGAAAGCGTTGTGCCTTGGAAGTGATGCCACCTTCATTGCCTTTAGACAGACCGATAATGGTTTCCAGATGGCTATGATCAACGGCATAACGATCCCGATAATCCTGGGAAATTGGCGCACTATTCATGCCATGAAACAGGAAATAATTATATTGCTGTAGCAGATATTCAGCATCCTTTTGGTAAGGGCTTTGCGGAAAACGCTTGAGATAATCCTCCCAGTCCAGAATACGCGCAGCAATTTCAGCAGGTTCAATCATTAAGCGTTGTTGCGTGAATACTGGTTCAAGATTCTGCTGAGATAAAGTTTCAATAAAAGCACGTTCTGCTGCCGGGAGATAAGGTGCAAAGATACGAGCCAAATATTCAGGACTACGACGATAAGTCAGTTGCTGTTCTCCTTGCTCCACCACTTCGACATATGCTTGTCCCTTATGTTTAAGCAGGTACTGGTCACGTGCAGTCAGTTCAACAAAATGACTTTGCTGAATGGTCGGATGTTGAGCCATTTCCAGCGCATATTGTTCAAATGCACGTTGCTGGGCTGGTGTTCTTTCAACTTTCAGGAAACGGCTATACATGGCATTGGCATGACGCATCAGGTTTTTTTGCTGTTTATGCTCTAACAGTGGCAGACACACTTTAAGATTCTGATTGATCTGCTCAAGCGCAAAAGTCGTGCGCTGGTCATCAATTTCAGCCATCTGTTTTTCAATATTCTGGCACATTAGGCTAAAATCTTGAGTTGCAGTATTTTTCTTGACACTGGTTTCAGCAGGCTCAATTTCGACCTGCGGCTGTTTGGGCTGCTGACAGGCAAGCATCAGCAACAGCAACAGGGCAAGGCAGCTGGCAACTAAAATTGAGGAAAAACGTGTAGACACTATAACTCTATGCTCTGATACAAATAATGAATAACAGCGGGGAATGCGCCTATTGTATACATCTTGTGCCAACAGACTGTTTAGTATTGTGAAGCTGTTTGTTAAGCTGTTGTCATCGATTCAAAAATGTGAATCAATATAGGATAAGTTCACTTATTTGAATTAAAAAAATTAATAAAAATCATACGTAAGTTTAGGAATAGACAAGTAATATTTGTATCACTTTAAGATTCAAGCATTTGGCTATATTTCGTTATGTATGACGATACAGCAGTTAGGGATTCACATTATAAATGAAGATAAAATTCATCCTTAGTGCCAGCCTATTGTGTTCAAGTTCTGCCGGATGGGCACTGGACTTGGTTGAGGCGTATGAACGTGCCAAACAAAATGATCCAAACTGGCAGGCCAATGTACTGCAATATGAAGCCGACCAGCTGAATCTTGGAATTGCCAGCGGCAATTTACTTCCAACTGTAAGCCTGTCGGGAAATGTGACCCGAAAAAACCAGTCGACTGATAATTCTGGAACACAAGGCTTGCCTGCGGAATTTGGGGAATTACAGGGTTCAAGTACAACCACCCGACAGATTGCTGTGACTGCGCGTCAACCTTTGTTTCGCTGGGATGCCTGGCAAGGCTACAAGCAGGTCAAAACCTCAGTAGAACTGAGTGAAGTCAATTTGCGTCTGCAGAAGCAGCAGCATATTTTGCAGGTAGCGGAAGCTTATTTTAATGTACTGCGTCAGCAATCCCTGACTGGTGCATATTTGCAGGAAGAGCAGGCGCTGGCTGAACAGTTGCGCATGATGAATGCCAAACTCAAAGAAGGTCTGGTTGCACGCAGTGATGTCAGCGAAGCCAATGCCCAATATCAAAGTGCCCAAGCCAACCGAATCGCCACACAAGTACAGTTGGTGTTGGCACAGGAGCAACTGGCGCAGTTAATTGGTCCTTATCAGGATAATCTGGCGGTCCTACGCAATGATTTCCAGTTCCAGAAACCATTACCAGCCAATATCCAGTCCTGGACCGAACTGGCACAAAGCCAGAACCTGGAAATTCTACAGGCTCGTCTGCAAAAACGTTATTCCGAAGATGCCAAACGTGTTGAAGAAGCAGCACGCTATCCGCAAGTTGAAGCAGTGGCAACTTATGGTTATTTGAAACAGACGCCAGAAACCGTTTTATCTTCTAATGGAGACTTTGATCAGGTCGGAGTAGAGGTCAACTGGAATCTGTTTAGCGGTGGCCGTACCAGCAAGAATATCCAAAAAGCAGGGGTGCTGGTGCAGCGTAGCGATGTCCAGCTGGATGCTGCGATGCGTAGAGCCAATACCGATGTGAAACAGTCTTATCTACAGGTGGAAACAGATGAAGCCAAGCTGAATGCCCGCAAGGCGGCAATGGAATCAGCAGAAATTGTTTCCCAAGCATCCCGAGCACAATATCAGGAAGGGCTGAAAGCTATGGTGGATGTGCTGCTGGCACAGCGTAATGCTTTTTCTGCCAAAACTGATTATCTGAATGCTAAGTATGATTACCTGATTCATGTGCTGCAGTTGCAGGCCTCAGTAGGGCAGCTCAATGAACAGCAGCTAGCGGAAATGAATGCCTGGCTAGTAGAATATAACTAAAATCTAGCAAGCTCTTTTGAATAGATTGCCACCCTACTTTCATTATTGCAGTGCTTTAGGACAGGGGGGATTTCTCTCTAATACGGTTCGATGCAGCGTTAATTTTCTAGGTAAATAAAGCTATAAAGAGATGTCGATTTATAGTAAATTTTTATTATAAATTAATAAAAATGAAATCCTAATTATTTGTTTAAGATAGTGAATCATTTAAATGTTAATAATTTTTAAGCAATAAACCAATGTAAAAGTTACAAAAAATATATTTTTTAATAAAAAATAATACAAAAAAGCGTACAATTGTGCGAAATGTGATCCAATCTCCCTTGAAAGTGTGAAGTAGTTCTTGAATTCACGCAGGCATATTTAATGCAGCAGATATTTAT
>NZ_DEZM01000044.1:0-7785 GCF_002364825.1 Acinetobacter sp. UBA3132
TACCTGTAGTTTGGGCAGCCATTATTGCCTATATGACTTGGCCTCTGTATCAGTCTATCAAACGCTCTGTCGGTTCAAGACCGAACCTGAGTGCGATTATCATGATGATTATGGTAACGCTGGTGGTCGGTATTCCACTAACATTTGCCATCTTCCTGCTGCAACATGAAGGTCGTAGCCTGTATTACGAATTACAGAAACAGGTCTTTTCTGGTCATCTCAATGTTCCAGACTTTATTCGTAATCTGCCCCTTGTAGGTAAGGAAATTTCCCGTACCTTGCGTGATATCAATAACGACCCAAACAGCATTGTCCAGAATATTTCCATCTGGATTCAGGGACACCTGAACTACGGTAAAGTGGTATTTAATGAAATCAGCAAAAACCTGATTAAGTTAGGTTTTGCGATGCTGTCTTTGTTCTTTTTCTACCGTGATGGCGAAATCATTCTGAAACAGGTCAGCAAAGCCTTAGAAAAAGTGATTGGTCCACGTGTGCATCATTATCTGGATACCATTTCTGATACCACGCGTGCCGTGGTCTATGGTGTTGGACTGACTGCAATTGCACAGGCCCTCCTTGCGGGTGTAAGTTACTTTGTCGCAGGTGTGCCAAACCCGATGGTTCTGACCATTATTACTTTTATTTTTGCCCTGATTCCGTTTGGCCCACCTATGGCGTATGGTGCAGTATCCCTCTGGCTATTTTCACAAGGTCAAACTATCGAAGCGATTGGCGTGATGGCATGGGGCGTCTGTATCGTCAGCACGGCCGATAATGTAATTCGTCCATTGGTCATTTCCGGCGCAACCCAGATTCCATTCCTGCTGATCATGTTTGGTGTACTTGGCGGTATTGCCAGCTTCGGTCTGATTGGGGTATTTATCGGTCCAGTGATTCTGGCTGTACTACTGGCAATCTGGCGTGAATGGCTGCATGAAAATGGCCAGAATGAACCGCTAATGATGCCGAAAGCCACGCTGGCCTATGATCTGGAAGAAGAAAAGAAAGATCCACCAACATCGTCACTTTAAGTGGTGTTGGCAGCGCTTATATCGCATTACAAAGCTAAAACATTTAAGTGCTTAATCCATATAGAATTGTCATAAATTCTCTGTTTCAATGAGGACACAAAATCAAAATAAGTATGGGATGCCATATCATGTCTGCATTGTTTAAGTCATCAATGTTCAAGTTATCTGCACTGGGTATTATCAGTGCGGCCCTGTTCACTGGTTGTGCAACCTCCTCGACTCAACCAAGTATCGACAATATGAAAGCGGTTACGGTAAATGCTGTATCTCCACAAGGTGTGGGTCAGTCGATTGGTATGGTTTACCTGGCTGATAGCCCGGCAGGACTGGTGATTCGTACCAATTTAAGCAACTTGCCTGCGGGTGAACGTGGTTTCCATATTCATGAAAATGGTTCATGTGCTCCTGCTGAAAAAGACGGTAAAGTCGGCGCTGCAATTGCTGCGGGCGGTCACCTGAATACCAATCAGGCACCGAATCACGGTACGCCAATGAGTGGTCACCTCGGTGACTTGCCAGCGCTGAAAGTAGCTGCTGATGGTACTGCGAAAGTGACTGTGGTTGCACCACGCTTAAAGCTGGCTGATGTTCAAGGCCGTGCCATCATGGTTCATGCTGGTGGTGATAACTACTCTGATTCACCTAAACCACTTGGCGGTGGTGGTGACCGTATTGCCTGTGGCGTGATCTAATTCATTGAATACAGCAAAGCACCTTCCCGGAGGTGCTTTTTTATATCTTATAAATCATACAGATCATTTTACCAATATAAAAACACAGCTAAAACCAACCATACAACTCTGAATTATTTATTTTAAATACAATTACTTATAGTTATAAAGCCTATTTATTCTGCTACTTATATCGGCTACACTCGTAGAGTTTCCAAATATTCTGACTTGCTTATGAACATCAAAACCCTACGCCTTATTGGCCTGATTGAAGGTATTTCTTTCCTGCTGTTGTTATTTATTGCCATGCCGGTGAAGTACATGATGGACAATCCTGTTTTGGTGAAATATATCGGCATGGGGCATGGCGTGTTATTTATTCTTTTTATAGTAGTGCTGTTTGCGGTATGTGAAAAACAGAAATGGGCACTCAGTATGTTTATTATGGGCCTGATCGCTTCAATTCTGCCATTTGGGCCATTTATCTTTGATATGAAATTAAAAAAGCTGGAGCAGCCGGCTGAAGCTTAATTTTGGGATTGCAATCATTATCAAATGGTAATGGACATTCCCTCTCCTTTTAGGAGATGAGCAGTACTGCAGCACAAGGGGAAGATTATTTTATTAATATTTCCCTCTCTCTAACTCTCTCGCAGAGGGAGAGACAACATTCAATACATTTTATCAAAGGGATATAAAGTAAATACCTTCATTTATATAAAAATTTAAAAAGGAGAGGCTTAAAACTCCCCTCTTTCCTTTCTTTCTGCTATCAGTGTTTTTAAACATGCTCTTGGAATGCCAAACCACAGTGCAATCAGCACAGCACAAGAAATACTATAACCCCCAATATTATAAGCTTCATAAATCACCCGTACCAGTTCAATCACAGCGAAGAAGCTCAGCATCATTAGTACAGATAATGCAGCCGCTACGGTGCCCTTAGACACTTCAGAAGACATCAAAGCAAAACGGTAAATAACCGAAAAACTCAAGCCTTCACCGAAACTGATTAGAGTCATGCCCAGAATCAGGCAGTGTACAAAATATTCTGGAATAAACAGCCCCGCGACGATGACCAATGTCCCAATAAACATCAGCGGGACGGCACGCATGACGGTATGACCTAATGGCATTTTGTCGATGATTTTTAGCAAGACCAGATTACCTGCTATCAGGCCGCCCAAAACTGGAATCTGGGCCAAACCATACTGCATACTGGTCAGGCCCAAATGCTCGACCAGCATAACTGGGGATAATGCAATCCACAACATTAACGGCATGCAGATGGTGGGCAATGACATGGTTAGTGTCACAAAGCGCTTATTCTTTAGTACTTCTTTGAAGTCATCCCAGACATAACTCAGCGGCTGTTTAACCCGACTGATTTGAGGGTCAGGCATTTTGGCTTTAAGACCAAACCAGCTCAAAAAAGCCAAGAAGGCAATCCCGATAAAACCCCAATGCCAGGATACATGCTCAATCATAAAGGCACCGAGCACAGGCCCCAACAATGGCGCGAGCAAAGACACATTTGCCATGAGTGCCATGACTTTAATGGCATCACGTTCTTCAAAGGTTTCTTGAATTGCGGCATAACCTACTGCACCGATCACAGATAGGCCGAAGCCTTGTAAAAAGCGCAGTGCAATAAAGCTTTCAATATTCGGAGCAAACAGAATTGCCAGACAAGTTATAACAAAGAAAGCCACACCGCCAAGTAATACGGTTTTACGACCGAGTCGATCAGATAAAGGGCCAAGCACAGCCGCAATAAATGCCCCACCCAATAAATAAAAAGACATGGACGACGGCGCCCAGGTACTGCTCACACCAAACTCTTTGGTAATAGCGAGCATGGCGGGTTGTACCAGGTCATTGCCGATATAGACGGAGAACTCAAACAGTACCAGCGCCAATGGGAACATAATGGTGGCACGGGTGAGTTTTGTCGTTTGAATATTTTGCATGGAAGAGTTAAGGCTCATTTACTCTTTTTAGAATTTTAAAAGAGCTGAATTTGGAAAAATTTAGCAAAGTGTAGCAGAGTTTATTGTTTAAAGCTTTTTGGGTTAAGTCTATCTAAATATAACTATTTAATAACTTCTATAAGTTGCGTATTTATAAATTTAAAATAAATTAAGCCATTCTTTAAAAAAGAAAAAAGCGCATCCTTAAAATACGCTTTTAACTAAGACCTGTTTAAAGAGCAAACAATATTATGGACACGGCTCTTGCTGGAATTTTTTCTTATCATTTCCCCGCAAGCATTGATAAGCTTTCTGAGTATTGACCAGCTCCCACTGACGACCATCCAGCTTAAAGTGATAAATGGTTTGAATGGCTTTTACCGAATCATCTTTCAGCCCGGTTTCTGTCACTTTCACCTGACCTGCAGTAGGTGACTCTACATTATTAAAGAATTGACGTAGTTCCACTGTTGCAAGGTTCTCACGCAGTTCAGGGCGCAATTTTAAAACCTGCTCTAGTGGGGTATCTGGTGACTGTAATTTAAAAATTGTATCCTGCGTCGTTGCACAACCACCTGTTACAGCCACACCCAAAGTCAAAGTTGCCAATAAAATTATTCGTAGCATGGTCTTGTTTCCATTGTTGTCTTTATTATCAAAAACTATGATGCCGGGCTTTCTTTTTACCGACTATTGAGACAATGTAAGTACGATTACACAACAATAAAAAAAGCGCACCTTTCGATGCGCTTTTGTAAATTTGACCAGATTAAAGATCGAATAATTTACCCGGGTTCATGATGCCTTTCGGATCGAACACTTTTTTCAGGGCTTTCATATATTCGATTTCTTCAGCTGAACGTGAATATTCAAGATATGGCTTTTTGGTCATACCTACACCATGTTCCGCAGAAATTGAACCGTCATATTTTTTCACGGTATCAAACACATACTTGTTTACGACCTGACATTTGGCAAAGAATTCATCTTTAGACAAATCAGCAGGTTTTAAGATGTTTAGGTGTAAGTTACCGTCACCGATATGACCGAACCAGCAGATCTCAAAGTCAGGATAGTTCTCAGAAACAATCGCATCAATTTCCTTAATAAATGCAGGAACGTGCGTGATTAGAACTGAAATGTCATTTTTGTATGGAATAAACGGCGCGATTGACTCAGAGATGTCTTCACGTAAACGCCACAAACTTTCCACCTGATCCAGACTCTGGCTCATCACACCGTCCAGCACCCAACCCTGTTCCATACAGTGTTCAAAGATTTCCATCGCCTTGTCCATAATCGGCTCAAACGGCGCTTCAAATTCAAGCAATACATAGAATGGACATTCAGTTTCAAATGGACGCTGTACGTGACCATTTGCCAATACTTTTTGCATCGCCAGCTCACCGAAGAACTCGAATGCAGTCAGGTCGATTTTTGCCTGGAAAGCGTGGAGCACTGGCATAACTGCTTCAAAGTCAGGCACACCCAGTACCATCACTTGCAGGTCTTGTGGTTGACGTTCTAATTTAATTTCTGCTTCAGTCACTAGACCCAGCGTACCTTCACCACCGATGAATAAGTGTTGTAGCGCATAACCGGTCGCGTTCTTGATCATGCCTTTATTCAAGCGCAGGATATCCCCTTTACCTGTAACGACAGTCAGGCCAAGTACCCAGTTACGGGTCATGCCATATTTGATCACTTTAATGCCGCCAGCATTGGTCCCGATGTTTCCGCCAATTTGCGATGAACCAGCAGACGCAAAATCTACCGGGTAGTACATCCCCTGTTCTTCCGCATAGTTTTGCAACTGTTCAGTCACGACACCTGCCTGCACGCGTACCATACGGTCTGCCGGGAAGAATTCCAGAATCTGGTTCATCTTGTCCATGCTGACTACGATCTCGCCGTTGGCAGCCACTGCACCTGCAGAAAGACCAGTACGACCACCTGATGGTGTCACTGCAACGTTAAATTGGTTCGCCAATTTTACGATGTCTTGAACCTGCTCAGTGGTTGATGGGAAAACGATGATTGACGGGTTTGGATCAAAGTGCTTAGTATGATCGCGACCCCAATTCTGGAGGCTGTCCGTATCGGTTTTAATACGGTTTTCACCCACAATTGCAGTCAATTGGGTCAATAACTCAGGGGTTAAAGCGACTGGAGCATTCATCGTTTGCAGACCTAGCATGAAGTAAACAAGAGAGAGATCGTCTGTTCATTTGCATATTTTTCAGGCATCAAGACCTGTATAAAATTCAGACGATACATGACCATTAAAGCATCAAAACGGGCTGCTTTAAAAGTATGGCGCAATATTATAAGCTATTTTTAAGCGATTCCCTGAAAAAATGACAATTTAGCTAATATACCTTTGAAAATGATAGTTTAATTCAACCAGAATCATCATTTCTATCAATATCACTTGCAAAAATACCTGATATTCACGTCACGAAGGAAATGTAAATCAGGTACTTTCCTATGCTATTATACCGCGACTAAATTTGGCCTTTGTAGCGGAGCCGTAATGAGCCAACATCTATCTCTACCTAAAGATAAAATCCGTTTTCTATTGCTAGAAGGCGTTCACCAGAACGCAATCGACACATTGAATGCAGCTGGATATACCAACATCGACTATCGCAAAACGGCGCTTGAGGGTGAAGCACTGAAAGAAGCGATCAAAGATGCGCACTTTATTGGTATCCGTTCCCGTACTCAGCTCACTGAAGAAGTGTTTGAAGCTGCGAACAAACTGATCGCGGTAGGATGTTTCTGTATCGGTACCAACCAGGTAAATCTGGATGCAGCAATGCGTCGTGGTATTCCGGTATTCAACGCACCCTATTCAAATACTCGTTCGGTTGCTGAACTTGTACTTGCTGAAGCAATTCTTCTTCTTCGCCGTGTACCTGAAAAATCGACAGATACACATGCAGGCGGCTGGAACAAATCTGCTGTAGGTTCATTCGAAACACGTGGTAAGACTTTAGGTATCGTAGGTTACGGTTCAATCGGCTCACAACTTTCTGTGCTTGCTGAAAGCATGGGTATGAAAGTCATCTACTTCGATACAGTGACTAAATTACCTTTAGGTAATGCACGTCAGGTCGGTTCATTAGGTGAACTTTTGGCAAATGCTGACGTGGTATCTCTACACGTGCCAGATGTTCCGTCTACACGTAACTTCATGACCAAAGACCAGTTCGCGCAAATGAAAGAAGGTTCTATCTTCATTAACGCGGCACGTGGTACGTGTGTTGTGATCGAAGACCTGGCGGATGCACTGAAATCAGGTCACCTTGCAGGTGCCGCGGTTGACGTATTCCCGAAAGAGCCGAAAGCGAACGGTGAAGAATTCGTTTCTCCACTGCGTAACATTCCAAACGTGATTCTGACTCCACACGTGGGCGGTTCTACTATGGAAGCTCAGGCGAATATCGGTCTGGAAGTTGCTGAAAAATTCGTGGCTTATTCTGACAAAGGTATGACACTTTCTGCGGTGAACTTCCCAGAAATTGCGCTTCCATTGACTGAAGGCAAACACCGTCTGCTTCACATCCACAAAAACATCCCGGGTGTTCTCTCTAAGATTAATAATCTGTTTGCTGAACACGGCATCAACATCTCTGGTCAGTCTTTAATGACCAAAGGTGATGTAGGTTACCTCGTGATGGATGTAGACGCAACTGCATCTCAGGAAGCACTCGATACTCTACACAACCTTGAAGGTACAATCCGCGTTCGCGTATTGTTCTAATTCAGGTTGTTAAAAAGCCACAGTCTTCGGGCTGTGGTTTTTTTATTGCTTAAAGGTTTTTATTTTTAAGCCTTACTCAGCTGATGCTGCTCTTCCGCTCTTCGAGAAATCGAAACAAATTTAGTCATGCCAAATCTTAAAATTGCACCGATGGTACAAGCGCCGCTGATTCTGCTGATCGCGATGATCAGCATGCAAAGCAGTGGCTCCTTTGCCAAATATCTGTTTGGCCAGTTTCCCATTCTGACGGTTTCAGCCATGCGCCTGCTCTTAGGTGCAGCCCTGTTGGCGTTGATTTTTAAGATCTGGCAAATCAATTTCCGTCAGGTGAAATGGTCAGCGAT
>NZ_DEZM01000122.1:0-6232 GCF_002364825.1 Acinetobacter sp. UBA3132
TGTATATTATAGAGATCATTTTAGCCTGACAAGAACTTTTTCATAAAACGCTTATCATTTGATTAAATAAAAAACAAAGTATTGATTTTTGTCTTTTTATCAGTCGATTACAGTTAATAAAGTAGCTTTGATCTCTTCAAAATCAGCAACCCTGGCCGACTTATGCCGAACAAGCATGCCTTTTAACACTGTTTGAAAAGACCTAAATTTTTCTGGAAGATTAATTTCCAATCGTTGACAGTGTAGATAAGCCCAATCCTCATAATTTCCAGCACCAAGTCGTGTTTGACTTAACCATTCCAGCCAGATGATTCCTAATGCATAAATATCCGATTGAATCGTTTTTGCTTCGGCGTGAAATAATTCTGGCGCCATATAACGTGGTGTTGCATCTAATGTTGGAGGTGATTCATCCGAGATTCGATATGCGTGTTCAAAATCAATCAGACAGACCCGCCCGTTGCACTGGACAAAATGTTCTGCTTTTAAATCATGATGGAGATAACCATATTGATATAACTGCATCACAGCATCCAAGGCTGCAAGCAAATGTTTCTGAATCTCAGACACGCTTAAATCAGCCGGATCAATCGCAAAATGAGAAGGACAATCCTGTAGCAAGATGCCCTGTTGAAAAATTTCACCAGCAATAGTGATCTCTGAATTAATCAGTAAATGCGGCGCCAGAAATTTAGCTTTTGAGTTAGTAGAAAGCGCCTGATAAAAACCGAATTCATTTTCAAAACTACGCTGACTATATACAGTTGAGTTTTTCGCTTGCACCTTAAGCCAGTAAATTTCTTCACCTAAGCTACCTTTATAGAGCCGACGGCCAAAAGCCAGACTTCGCGGCTTTGTGTTGAGTTCAAATTTTATCTGGTTTAGGTCATGACTAGATATCAACTGGAATATATTCTTCTTTCTGCTGTTCAGGTGCATGTTGATAGGTTAAAAGTTCCAGACAATGCTGTATGGTTTTCCCTACCCGCTCCTGGGTTTCAATCATGGAAATTTTCGGCCAGGTGGCACGTTCGCCTTCACGTTGCAGGATTTTAAACAGGTGTGGCCGCGGGTTTTGCAACATATAAGTATAATGACGCAGACCATATTTGCCGACAATATTCACATCACCATAGTAACGCTGATCGACTACACCATAACCATGATCCAGCAAACGGCGTACAGGCGGTACACTTCCCACACGTTCACGGGTAAAGTCCATCATGCCTTTGGCAAACACCTTGCCTTGGCGTCGTGCAATTCGTTGTGGCCAGCTCAGCATGTCCTTACGGAATCGGGCTGCATCGTCCTGCATGAAAGGCACAATGTGCGGGTTCACCTGACTGGCGATGGTATAGTTAATATTGTACAGCCGTGCCATTTTCTCCTGTGGAAAATCACTGCGTACACTACCATCGACCCAACGTGTCGAGGACATATAAGGCGTGAATTTGCCATCATTCCGCTTACTGGTCAGACGCACAGGTGGAAATAGAATCGGTACAGCACAGGATGCGAGTACCGCGCTCCAGACCAATAAATCCGGTGCAGTATAAGCATTCATAATCCGTGCATCTTGAGTCGCATCATAAGGTGCAACGGCGACATTAATATTTAAGCCTGATTTTTTGAGGGCTTCATCAAAAGTGAGATTACCTAAATTTTCAATCAGGAATTTTTTTAGGTATTTCACATCTGCCAGACCGCCATTACCCTTCATCAACTCACGGAAATTCCGAAAATGAAAGGCCTCATTAAAGAAATTTTGTCCCTGAAGAATATCTGGATATTCAGATGGCTTGGATACCCCCAACATGGCCGTCATGATGGCACCAGCACTCGAGCCCGATACCACTTTCGGCATCAAATCCTGTTCCATTAACGCCTTACACACACCAGTATGAAATAATCCCAGCGTTGAACCGCCAGAAAACATCAGCGCTGGCTGACCATAAGCACGCTGGCAACGTTCGAAATATTCTATTTTTTCTTCTAGCGTCAGACATTCACATTCTTGCGAAGCGATATAAGCCAGTCCTTTACTTACTTCTTCAACATAATCTTCAATAATTTTTTTAGTGCCAACATACGTTTCTATAAATAATAGAGGATGCGCGATATTGGCAATGTCATAACTGAGCCCTTCTCGCAAGATATGCATCAAATCACGAGTACGCTTTTGCAGGCGGTATCGTCGAAGTTTGCCCAGACGATGCGAGATCACTTCTGCATCAAAATAATCGGAAGAGTTATCAAGCTTCCATTCCTGCGCACCTGATTCTTCATCCAGTTTTAACGCAATGCATTTCCACTCCTCATAAGTTTCCGCAGTCTGCAATTGTTGCTTTAATTTCTTGATGCGATAAGCCTGATGAGGATTAATCTGATGAGTAAAATCTGTTAACAACATGCTATGCGTGATCCTTATGTTTATTTTTGCTGCTACAAGATCTGTCACATACTTAAATTAAGCAGATCATACGTGCGGGACAATAGCGAAAAATCTCCTTTCTTGGGCAAATTATAACATTTTTCTAGCTTTGACTGCTTTTTTTGCAGTGGTAGTATCATGAGCATAATTTAAATGCGTAATCTGAGATCATGGCTACAATTGATTTACCCGACCATATTTTAAATGCCCTTTCTACTGTGCTTCAGCAGCTTCAGCAAAGCCTGCCGGAAGTTAAAACCGTACCGGATTTCTCTGCTTATGCCTACAAATGGCAAGATGGCCAACTCAAACCAATTCATAAGCTGAGATCGATTCAACTGGCTGATTTGAAAGGAATTGAAAAGCAAAAAGAGAAAGTGATTCAGAATACCTTACAGTTTCTAAATAACCTGCCTGCCAATGATGTACTGCTCACCGGTTCGCGTGGTACAGGTAAGTCCTCTATTGTTCGTGCCCTGCTCACTGAATATGCTGATCAAGGCTTACGTCTGATTGAAATTGAACGTGATGATTTATCAGATCTGCCCGAAATCCAGAAACTCATCGCTGACCGTCCGGAAAAGTTCATTGTCTATTGTGATGACCTGGCTTTTAATGCCGAAGATGAAAATTACCGTAGTTTAAAAAGTGTATTAGATGGTTCATTGCAATCCGGTTCCAGTAATTTTGTGATTTATGCAACCAGTAACCGTCGTCATTTACTGCCAGAATTTATGCATGAAAATACGCCCGTTACTAAAGTAGATGTTCCGCAATATACCGAATTACATCCTCAAGAAGCGATCGAAGAGAAAATTTCTTTATCAGACCGTTTTGGTATGTGGCTATCTTTTTACCCGATGGATCAAAATCTTTATCTGGAAATTGTGGAACATTATTTAATACAAGCAGATATGGAACTTACTACAGAAACTCGTGCTGAAGCCCTACGCTGGTGTCAGGCACGCGGTCAACGTTCAGGACGTGCTGCCTATCAGTTTTCCAAGCACTGGATTGGTTCAACCCAACTAAATGCCTCTTAACAGCTTGAAAGCGACCGGTTTAGGTCGCTTTTTTCATATAAATCATTTATATAATAATGACACTCAAAAGAAAATAAAAATTATGGATGTCGGCGCAGTTCTCATTCAACTTAAGCCCTTACACATGCAGCAAGTTCATGACTGGCAGCGCACTTTAAAAGCACGTCAAGACGAAGTAATTGAAACGCTTAAGGCTGAACAGGTTCATGTCGAGTCCTGGTTTTATCTGCAACTTCATGGTCAGGACTATTTAATTGCATATATGCGCGCCGACAACATTCAAAAAGCGCAAAATATTGCAAAACTCAGTACTTTCCCAATTGACCAAGTGCATAAACAGTTTAAAACTTCATGGCAGGCGGTTTATCCCGCTGAATTGTTATTGGATACTACAGCGACCTGATTTATTACCCTGGCTATTTAAGGAGTTTTATAATAAACACCCCCCAATCAATAATAAAAAGCCCCGGCAATACGGGGCTTTTTTGACATCTCGAATTATTGTTTATCCCCAATAATGGTAGACCACAGCAGTTCATCAATTTCACTGCCATTGAAATAAACAGTAGCCTTCAATGATTCAGGCTGGTTCTGTTTGACTTCAATCACCTGATCATAACTGTCATCAATTCTAAGCACACCCTCTTTTGGTAAATGCTTATAGTTATTTAATACGGTTTCATCCATTTTAAATGGTGTCGTGGTATTAAAATCAAAACTGTAACGATAATCTGCCAGATCAGGCTGACCGATAATTGTACCGCGACTGGTTAAGGTACGAATCCCATTGCTACCACTGCCATAATCATCGACCAGGCTATAATTATAATTACGTACTTGCAGATATTCTTTGCTCTTTGTATCAAACGCGGCTCCAGAAGTACCCGCCTGATCGGTCTCGGCTATACGCTGGAATTCCAACTGATCGATTTGATAAGATTCGGATTGCCCCATTTCATTTTTAGTTTTACGATGCACAATCGTGCCAGAAATCAGGTAGTCGTCCTTGAGATTAAAATCTACATTTGAACCATAACGGACATTCCTAAAGTTTAAAGTCGTCGTGTCACCATTCACCGTCTGAGTAATGGTTGAGCCTTTACGATAAGTTTTATCCAGGATAATACAGTTATCTTTATCCGTTTTTAATTTCAGCGTTTTAACTGCACCATTGGTAGTTACTTCTGAACAGATCAGATTTGGATATTTAATACTATTGATGCCCAGATTATAAATTTTGATGATACGTGCAGTACGTCCATAAGGATAATCTGCAAATACCTCACCAATCATGTGACCTAGAGCAACATTATAGTCGGTATCATTACTGGTATTTCCGGAAATTTTATCGCGAATTTTCTTTACAATGTCCTGATCTTCAAACGGAACAAATTCCTCTGAAAGCTCAGGGGAAATACTTTCCTTTGGAACATTTGGAGGCGTAGTCACTATAGGACTGTCTGAGCTGCTTCCCCCACCACCGCCACAGGCACTCATTAAACCCGAGACAAAAGCGAGTCCAAAGATAGAAATCTGCTTTTTCATAAAATTTATCCCCTAAAATTTCTTTGCATTTTTATTTGGTGATCACTAAAGGTTGGCCATCTCGAAACTGAATAGCTCAAATGCTATTTCTGCCGGTAATGTTTTTTCTTGGCAGCCAGCTTTATCCTTCGATAGCGCTTTATCTTTAAACAAAGAATTTTTAGGTTCTGTAATTTTAATGTATATTTCAAACAACAATTATCATAAGAAATGAAGTGCTTATTTAAATCTTGTTCCTTATCAGAGTCACTTTTCAACACACTTAAAGCGCATTTAATTAGATCAATTTACTTTGCAACAAAGTTTATAAAATTTGTAATTGTTAAGTTATAGATGTATTGAATTTTCTTTTTATGGAGAGTCATGCTCAACTTTTACATATAGGCATGAAGGAGAATATTGAAAGATAGGATGATTTTAGAGCATAGAAAATAATCATTTCTGTGATATGAAATACTTAATTATTTACAGAAAATTTAAAGCGTCAATTATTTTAGATTGGTCATGGATTCACTGGATTTTTTCCGACGTTTATATTCAAACATGTTCTGATCCGCTTGTGCGAGCGCTGCAAATAGACCCTGACTCGGATGACGCATCGCCATACCAATCGCTGCGCCAATGTTTGTTGCTGCAAAGGCATTAATTAAACGTTCAACTAAACTTTCAGTACCGGTTTCGTCATTTTCCACACTAAGAATCACAAACTCATCGCCACCTAAACGGGCAACAATATCGTTGATCCGTACATTGTCTCGCAATACTTGTGCTGCATTTTGAATCAGCTTATCACCTTCATCATGACCCAAACTATCATTCACCTTTTTTAGGTCATTCAGGTCAATAAATAATACAGCGGCGGGATGACCATATTGTTTACAACGCTCTTCTTCTGCTCGCAGCAGTTTTTCCCAGGCACGGCGATTATAGAGCCCGGTCAACTCATCTTTACTGGCTTCTTCCTGCAATAATTCATGTTGTCTTATCTGCTCACTCTGACGTAATTCTGCCTGCAAGATCGAACTGAGCAATTGTCCCAATAACTCGACCAGTTGCATATCTTGCACAATAGCTTCCGATTTGGTTTCCGGATCAATCGCACAGAGCGTTCCAAACAAACTGCCATCTTCTTTAAGGAGTGGCTGACCAATATAAGATTTTATACAGACCTGCTGATTAATCGGCGCTGTGGCATATAAAGGAATTTCTTCAG
>NZ_DEZM01000122.1:6375-15010 GCF_002364825.1 Acinetobacter sp. UBA3132
TAAAGGAATTTCTTCAGAGCGAGGTGCAATTCTCGGGGCCTTACCTGCGACCATATGAGAACAAAAAGAATCAGCCCACTGAAACACTTGGCCGGGTCGTATATCATAACCATGGTCTTCACTTTGCAGCACAATCCAGTCTTGGCCTTCTACCCGGGTAATCATCCATAAATCAAAGCCAAAATGCTGATGCAGAAACTTTAATACTGCCTCTCCAGCATCCTGAAAACTTTTGAAATTTATATTTTCCATCCGAGATTGCCTCTGCTGCAAACCTGTAAAAATATGCATGATATCAACTTAAGCTATTAAACTATTTTTCCGGTTTCAATAGAATATACGAGCTCTAAATACAGCTATAAAACTATATATTTACAACATACCGTTGCTATAAGTTTTCATTTAAAAATTCACAATAAAAAAGAGGCCTAAGCCTCTTTTCTTCAAGCCTGAAACCTATGCCTCTGTCGGATTAGTCAGTTCCGTCATTGGCCAGCGTGGTGTGGTGGTCACCGCCAAGCCATCATGCTGCCCTGCTTTGAGACGCTGATAGCCCGCAAAAGCAATCATGGCACCATTGTCTGTACAGAGTGCAGGTTCCGCATAATAAACAGATGCACGGATCTTGGCTAAATCTGCTTCTAAACGCTCACGTAAACGCTTGTTGGCACTGACACCGCCCGCAATCACCAGACGTTTTAAACCGGTTTGTTTAAGAGCTTTAACTGATTTTTTTACCAAGGTATCGACAATCGCTTCCTGGAAACTGGCTGCAATATCGGCATCACGATTTTCATCACCGAGTTTTTTCATCTGTACAGACACAGCCGTTTTTAAACCACTGAATGAAAATTCCAGACCTTGATGCAGCATTGGACGTGGGAATGCAAATGCATTCGGGTCGCCCTGCTCCGCCAGTTTAGAAATGTTCGGACCACCTGGATAGGGCAAGCCCATCATTTTCGCGACTTTATCAAAAGCTTCACCAGCCGCATCATCAATCGACTCGCCAAGGAGCTCATATTGACCAATGCTATAAGCCGCCATCAACTGCGAGTGGCCGCCTGACACCAAAAGAGCCACGAACGGAAATTCCGGTGGCGTTGCCGAAAGTAATGGTGCCAGCATATGACCTTCCATATGATGTACACCAATCGCTGGCTTATTCAATGCAAAGGCTAAGGTACGACCAAATAATGCACCGGTCATTAACGCACCCATCAGGCCCGGTCCACGGGTATATGCCACTGCATCAATTTCAGATTTTTTCACGCCACTCTGTTCAAGCAGCTGATTCATGAGCGGAATTAACTTACGCACATGGTCACGCGAAGCCAGTTCGGGAACTACACCACCATACTCGGCATGCAGTTTAATCTGGCTGTACAGAACCTGGCCGCGTAAACCCAGTTCGCTGTCATAAAGCGCGAGTCCTGTTTCATCACACGATGTTTCTAAGCCTAAAACGATCATTAAACTGCCTATAACCTGTATCAAATCAATTGCGACAACTATTATAGACTTGTGATATGAGATGTAAATGAGTAAAATACTGACCTTCACTTGTGATCAAGGGCAATTCGGCCCTGATCTTATCCATAACTTAATGAGGATTCTTCATGCCACAAGTTAAATTGAAAGAAGGCGAACCAGTAGACGTAGCTATCCGTCGTTTCAAACGTTCATGCGAAAAAGCGGGCGTTCTTGCTGACGTACGTAAGCGCGAATTCTACGAAAAACCAACTCAAGAACGTAAGCGCAAAAAAGCTGCTGCTGTTAAACGCTACCAGAAGAAACTGGCTCGCGAATCAGTACGTACTACTCGCCTTTACTAAGATTAATTTGTGATTGACTGCCTGGACTAAATAAATGACTACTTTAAAAAACCAAATAACTGAAGTTTTGAAAGCAACAATGCGTGCTAAAGAAATGGCTAAGTTAACGGTAATTCGTAGTCTTCAGGCGGCAATTAAGCAAATCGAAGTCGATGAGCGCAAAGAACTTGACGACGCTCAGGTTCTTGCGGTCATTGAAAAGCAAATTAAACAACGTAAAGAATCGATCAAAGCCTTTGAAGGTGCTGGTCGAGAAGATTTAGCTAGTAAGGAACAAGCCGAAGTTGAGGTTCTATCTCAATTTCTACCAGAAGCTATGACTGAGGAAGAACTTGATTCCATCATTGCGCAAGCGATTACAGCGCAAGAAGCTACTAGCATGAAAGATATGGGTAAGGTGATGAATTCTCTGCGTCCGCTCATAGCCGGGCGCGCCGATCCTGCACAAGTTTCAGCTAAAATCAAAGCTAAACTGGCATAATCCCCCGCTTTAAATCTCTATTTGCGTTGAACTGACTTAATTTCTAGCCAGTTCTTAGCAATCCAAATTTCTTTTTTAATTTTAATAAATCAAAAATTACAATTTACATTTTTGCTTTGCAGCAATTGCATCATTTTTGAAGATTTCACCTGATCCACAATATCTTGCCGTGTCAATTTTTGCAGCTGAAAGTCTAATGCATCACGATTCTTATCAGTTGCCTGATAAAGCTGATCTACATAACGCCCGACGATCCCACAAAATTCCACCTGTTGTGCTGCGGTTAAATTCTGTTGTTGTGGATTTAAACTGCGCAGAAAATCTCGTGACTGCTGATGATATTCATCGCTGATACGCTCTACTGCCCGCACATAATCCTTGGTGCTCGCTGCATAACTATGTGATATTCCCCAAACCAGAAACAGGCACAACAATGTTCTTTTCATTCATGCTTTCTCATGTGCTTTCATTTGCAACTCAGCATAGTACAAGGCAAACTTGAAATAAAGCACAGAGGTTGACGTAGATCACAGCTTTAGCAAGTAATTTTTATGAGAAGATTAAATCTTGTATTTTCGTTCCTGCTGCATCTGTTTTAAACGTTGTGAAATACTTGCAGACAATGACTGATTCTTCTTACTGACTCGCTGTGCATGTAGTAAGGATTTAATAGCTGCCTCCTCATTTCCCGTCCAATATTCCACTTCAGCACGGTAACGTAATACATTAATCGTTTTAATCTCAGATGCAGGCTCGGCATTGGTTGCTGACAGCATTAAGCGCCAAGCACTTAAATCACGTGAATTAGCATTCAGGAAACGCTGCACGATCATCTTGGCTTGATCAGTTTGCTTCATACGGATCAATACTTCTGCATATTTATAATTGAGTGCCCGATTTTCCGGCATGATGGATGCTGCAGAACGTACACTACGCAATGCTGGCTCCAGCTGATTTTTTCCGAGATAAATATCGGTTTGAAACAGCACCAGCAAAGGATGAATCTGATTATACTTTTTTGCCTGGTCTAATGCCTGTTGTGCATTATCCTCATCACCTTGTTGCAGATAGTAAGCAGTGAGTGCCAATTGCCCTGCAAAACTGTTTTGTCCTGCTAAAATTTTTAATTGCTGCTCAGTCGTCTGACGGGACAGTACTTTGCTATACCAACGAATAATCTCAAAATTCTGGTCTATCAGCTTTGGTTTAACTTTTGGCATCTGATTGGCGCGTAAACGCGCCTCACTCATACGCTCAGTCGTTAAGGGATGAGTAAACCAGAAATCTGGCAGAAAGCTTAAACGGCTGGTTGAACGATGCATCACCTCAAAGAAATCAGCCATGCTCTGCGGGTTGTAGCCCGAAGCATACATATACTGCATACCGATCCGATCTGCTTCACGTTCCTGATTACGACTATAAGAAAGTTGCTGATCCATTAAAGCTGCTTGTGAGCCCATCATTACGGCTGCACCCGCATCGCCATCTGCTTGCGATGCCACTAAGGCTCCGACCAGGATTCCCGCAAGTGCCAATAATCCCTGTCCTTTAAATGCTTCTTGGGATCGACTGTAATGACGTTGTGTGACATGTGCAATTTCATGCGCCATCACACCGGCCACTTCATCCATATTACGCGCTGAATTGAGTAATCCCATATTTAAGGCAAATAAGCCACCAGGCACAGCAAAAGCATTAATCTGGGGATCATTAACCACAACCAGGCCAATTGGTTGCTGTAATTGAGTCTGGCTGAGAATATGTGAAAACACTGAAAATAACTGGTCTTCCATCCAGGGATTTTGCACCACAGGTAATTGTTTCTGTACTTGACGATAAACCTTTTCACCGATCATGCGTTCTTTTTGCTGATCTATCAGCCCTACACCTGCTCCAATTTCTGGAACAGTAAACTGACTAGACTGGGTGTTAAAAGTATCGGAAGCGGTATGCCCTATTGCCATACATGCGCTTAATCCACAAGCCAAAACCAAACGTTTCAATGAATAATTCTCTAAGCCTGATTACGAAACCTGCTTGAATATACCATTGAAAAAAGGGCATAAACGCAAGGAAATGTTATTTAATATTATTTAAAATGCGGATTAACTACATAGCGTGGTACACGTCCTTGCAAAGCATCCACCAGGTTCTGATATGCTAGTTCTGCCATACGCTGACGTGTTTGCGCAGTTGCCGAACCTACATGCGGCAAGGTAATCACATTATCAAGTTTAAATAGCTCTGATTCTTGCAGTGGCTCTTTTTGATAGACATCCAGTCCTGCGGCAAAAATCTGACAATTTTTTAAAGCCTGAATCAGTGCCTGCTCATCAACAACCGAGCCGCGCGAAATATTCACAAAGACCGCATGCCGCTGCATCAATGCCAGTTCTTCTGCACCAACAAGTGCTTTAGAATCCACATTCAAGTCAACCGCTACTACTACAAAGTCAGAACGCTGTAATAAGGATTTTAAATCACAATATTCTGCATTTAAGCCTTGCGCCAGATCCAGCTTTTCACGACGGTTATGATAAAGCACATTCATATTAAAGCCATGAAAGCCACGTCGCGCGATCGCTGCGCCAATATGACCTAATCCAATAATTCCTAAAGTCTTGCCAAAAATATCCACCCCGAACTGTGTTTCGCTGGCTGTACGCTGCCACTGTCCTTGCTTGGTCCATTGATTTAAATAAGTTACTTTACGCGCTGCGGCCATGAGTAAAGTAAATGCAAGATCAGCTGTGGTTTCAGTGAGCACATGTGGTGTATGAGTGAGATAAATTTTCTTTTCATTTAAATATTCAAGATCGTAATTATCGTAGCCAACACTAACACTGGAGATGATTTTTAGTTTAGTCGCAGTTTCCAGATTATTTCGATTGAGCAGTCGTCCTGCGCCAATCATGCCATCTGCATCTTGTGCATGCTGCAAAATCTGTTGATTGACATCACCCAGCTTGGGCTGGATATATACCACATTATATTGTTGTTCGAGTTTGGCTTGAATCTCTGGAGGAATTTGACTAAATACAACAACTTTTTGCTTCATGCTTATTTATTCCATGCTGACAAGCCTACTTTGCATAAACTGCCAGAGTCGCTTTTTAAGGATTGGCCGATCCAGCATCTCCTGCAGGGAGGCCAACTGGGTAATTTTACTGTTTGAAAGATATGGAACAGTACCAAGAAAAATAATATTTTTATCGTGACTCATGCCATCCAGAAAACCCTGGATATAAGACTCCACACCGCGTCCATCCTGCACATTATCCCAAGGAAATGGCCAGTTCAGCTCTGCAAACTCACCCAACATTGCACGTTGAATATTCGACCACAGTAATTGCTGATCTTCAGTTAAGCTCGTGGTATCAATGACAATGATACAGTGCGCAAGACCTAATGCCTGCATACTAAAAGGCGCGACCTCAACAATTTCGCGCAGTTCATGCTCCGGTTCTGGCTGCGACTGTATGTCCATTGTTGGCGTTATAACGACTGGCGCAGGCACTTCTACAGGTGCAGATACGACAGAACGTTCAATCACTGAGGCTTCAGCTTTAAGCTCAGGAAGGATGATTTCACTCAGGACTTCAGGTTGTGACTGGTCACGCCAAAGCGCCGGCTGGTGCGATTGACACGGCTCCGCCCGAGGAATCCAGATATCAATTCCTAGTGTCGCCAGTATGTCACGCTGATGCCCTATCATCTTGTCTTCATCACCTATTTCAGGCTGAATATTTTAGCGGGAATCCACTTCTTTTGCCGAACTTTTTCGGATTTTTCACTGTACATTACAATTGATTTGTAGCGAATCTGATTTTAGTCGTTCTCTTCGGGTTGTTTACATGCAGGTTCAAACATTATTTAAAGATCATGCGTGAGTTAATAAATACTTTCAAGTCTGAATTAAATAATCATGATGCTGTTCTTTTTCTGCATCTGATCCACAATTTCATCTACTTCAAAACCCAAACGCCAATACAGTAATTCCATCACGTCAAATTCATCCTGAGTGATGATCCGATCATTCCAGAGACAGATTTCCGCAATGCCCAATATACTCAGTCGATCACGCAGTAACAGGCCAGAAATATCATTCAGAATTTCAGCCAGATCAATCGGCTCATCTGAAATTTCGGTATACATTTCCAGTTCTTTTTGAGTCAAAATACGTTTTAAAATGCGCTCGCGAACATCCAGCTGATTATCACTATTGATCTGTTGTACATGCAGCAATGCATCAATCAGGCGTACGATTTGTGGTTTAACTTCTTCCAGTGCCGTCGGGGTATGTACGGGGAGTAGATTCAGCTCATATTTCACACATTCAAGCAACAAGGCATCTAGCAGACCAATTTCACCATCTTCCTGAATAATCCGTGCCAGTTTCATCACGAATTGTCGTGCTACCGTGGTCGGCATGCCACCAATATTTTTGCAGGCTTGCTGAAAAATCGAGATATGCACACGCCCGTCCAGATTTAACAATGAATCTACAATGGCCCGGCTGACTTCAGCATCGGTGGGAATAAACTCCCGATATTGCCGGATCATCAGAATTGCAACCATGACCTCTCGCGACCCAGTTGCAGTTTGCAATGCGCGTTCAATTAGCTCTGGTCGTGGCGTATTGGCACGATTCTCCGGATTCAGTGGTTTAACTGCATCTTTAATTGCAAAACTGATCGGCGACAGACGTAGTAAAGGCAGTGGCTGTGGTGAACTCCAGGAAGCTGTGCTTGTAACCGCCATTTCTTCGAGTGATCGAAATAGACTAAATAAAGGCTGATTTTGTAGTTTTTTTAGGTTTTCAAGCTGTAAATCCTGAATTAAGGAGGGATTCATTTCATAGATTCGCTGCTCAATACTGGGATGAATATTCAGCCAGTTCTGCTGACTGAGGGAGTTAGCAAAACACATATGTGAAATCGACTCCGCATATTCACTATGAATCTGTGAACCGGAATGATGCACATAAATCCGCAGCAAAGTCTGTACATTGGCATCATTTTGAATCAGACGACGGGTTTTTTGATCATTCTTAAAAGTCCTGCCACCGAGCGAAATATATTTAATGAAACGGGTAATCAGTACGCCTAAGCTACCAATCAGCCAGATCACCGCACCAATACCAACAAACAGAGTCTCAAACTTGTTTTCTGCCGGCATGCCATTCCGATAGAATCCCCGCTTGGCAATCTTACTGCCCCACTGACTAAAAGTAGTCAGGCTACTGTAGAGAATCTTGAGCCGGGTATTTTCTGCCGCTTCACCAGAAAGAATCTTGTTAAACTCATGGCTTAATAAACCATACAGTTCAATTTCATCCAGATTTTGCAATGCCCCCCAAGTCAGAATAATGGCAGTATTTCCCGGGTTAAAACCGGCAGTCAGTGCATTGACTCCAACTTCATCAGGCAAAACATACACCGCAGGAGGCTCAATCAGAAAAGTATCTGCCAATTGTTCAGCAATCTTCAGAGCGACGCTTTCCTCCGGTACGCTTTCAATCAGACTCAGGCGACGTGCACCCATCTGCCGTGCCAAGGAATAACCACCGGCACGAAAGACATAAAATTCATAGAGTACTGACACCACCATGATCGAACCGACCAGAGCAATCAGATAAGGACTTAGCACATGCCAATATATAGATTGAGCAGGATCAAAATAATAGACCAGTAAACCAACGACAGTATTAATAATTGCTATCGTCAATAGCACAGCAATCAGACAGACACTGGCTGGCCATAGCATATTTTTATTCTTGATAAACGCATATCCTACGCTTTTCAATGCTTCACCCTGATCACATTGTTCTAGCTTTGCCCAATCATAAATGAAAAAAGCGGGAAATTCCCGCTTTTTTCATGATTTTAAAGACTTAGACTTCGCGCACGCCAGTCAGGTCTACTGATGCTGCATCGATATTTACATCAATAAACCTGTCACCTTTTTTGGCGCCATCATTACGCTTTTGCTGTAACTGGTCAAGGTATGCTTCATCAATACCGCCAGCCACATATACGCCGTCAAATACAGAACAGTCGAATTCACGCAGGTTCGGTACAATCTTGGTACGTACTGCATCTTTCAGATCTTCCAGATCCTGGAAAATCAGACGATCAGCACCAATAATTTCACGAATTTCTTCAACACTACGTTCAGATGCAATCAGTTCAGATTTGGCTGGCATATCGATACCGTACACGTTCGGATATTTCACCATTGGTGCAGCAGACGCAAAGAATACTTTTTTCGCACCGGAATCACGCGCCATCTGAATGATTTCATTACACGTGGTACCACG
>NZ_DEZM01000122.1:15111-28855 GCF_002364825.1 Acinetobacter sp. UBA3132
TTCATTACACGTGGTACCACGAACAATTGAGTCATCGACCAATAGAACGTTTTTACCTTGGAATTCCAGCTCAACCGGGTTCAGCTTCTGACGTACTGATTTTTTACGCAGTTGCTGACCAGGCATAATGAAGGTACGACCGATATAACGGTTCTTCATGAAACCTTCACGGAATTTCACGCCCAGCGTATTTGCCAGTTCAAGCGCAGAAGTACGTGATGTATCTGGAATTGGAATGACCACATCGATATCATGTTCATCACCCCACTCGCGCAGGATTTTATGGGCCAGTTTCTCACCCATTTTCAGACGGGCTTTATACACTGAAATACCATCAATGATTGCATCTGGACGCGCAAAGTACACATATTCAAAGATACATGGACGGTATTCTGGCTTTGCAGCACATTGCTTGGTAAAGAAGTTCCCTTCAGAGTCAATAAAAACAGCTTCACCTGGCTCGATATCACGCTCAACTTTAAAGCCCAACGCTGTAATCGCTACAGATTCAGAAGCGATGATATATTCCATCCCGTTTTCAGTTTCACGCGAACCGTAAATCAACGGACGGATACCATTAGGATCACGGAAACCAACCACTCCTTGACCTGTAATCATGGCAACAACTGCATAACCACCTTTGCAGCGCTCATGCACGCGTGTTACGGCATGGAAGATATCTTCAGAGGTCGGTACCAGTTTGCCACGCTTCTGCAATTCGTGCGCAAATACGTTGAGCAGAACTTCTGAATCAGAATCGGTGTTCATATGACGTAAGTCAGTCTTGAACAGGTCATCATGAATTTCTTCAGCATTGGTCAGGTTACCGTTATGTGCCAGCGTAATCCCGTAAGGAGAGTTCACATAAAACGGCTGCGCTTCAGCACTACTTGAGGTACCCGCAGTTGGATAACGCACATGGCCAATACCGTAATTACCTTGTAATGCACGCATATGACGGGTATGGAATACATCACGCACCATACCAACATCTTTACGAAGGAACAGGCGACCTTCATGACAAGTTACAATCCCAGCTGCATCCTGTCCACGATGTTGTAACATCGTTAATGCATCAAACAACATTTGGTTAACAGCTGATTTACCAGCAATACCAACCACTCCACACATAGCAACCTCGCAGACAAGCTAGGATTAATAAAAAGGATTATTCGTAGACTCAGCCGATGATTTGCTTTTTACAGCAGGCTCAGCCGATACATCTGAAGATTTTCTGGAATCTTCCGACTTGATATGTTGTAGGGCTTCGTTTGCAGCATCTTTGGACATCTGGGTCGCCCATGGCGCATAAGGAAGCAAAGTCTGAATTACTTTGGACTGTTTCCAGTGTGGTGAGCTTTCTACCCACGGCCCGATTCCCTGCATGGTGATCAGGACAATCAGCAGCCCTTTCAGGCTACCAAACACCCCACCTGCAAGACGGTTTAAAGGTCCCAGTTTCAGGGTTTTCATCACACGGTTGAGCAAGAAGGTTACTATCCAGGTCAGAACCACAATCATGAGGACGATGAAAGCAAATGCTGCAATTTTTTGTACCACTGGATCTGTACTGAGAGCAGTCATGGAAGGCGCAAGTAGTGTTGAATATTTCGCTGCTACAATGAGCGCAAAAATCCAGCCAGCTAAGTTCGCAAAGGCTTTAATAAATCCTTGACGCAAACCGTTTAGCCCTCCAATGAGCAGTATAAACAGTAAAAAGATGTCAATGGCAGTCATAGAATTCAGAATGCTTCAACACAGTCTTTTACAAGTGTCGGACCTGTATATATGAGGCCACTATAAACTTGTACAAGGCTGGCACCAGCTTGCTTTTTGGCAGCGGCATCGGCACCCGAAAGAATACCACCCACACCAATCAATGGAATTTGTCCTTGCAGCACATCTGCAAAGGCTTTTAAACACGCCGTACTTTTCTCAAAGACCGGCGCACCCGACAAACCGCCTGCTTCTTCAGCATGCTCCAGACCTTCAACACCTTCACGAGACAAGGTCGTATTGGTCACAATCAAACCATCAATCTTGAATTGCAGCAATTGCTGAGCAATAAATGCAATATCTTCAGCTTCTAGGTCTGGTGCAACTTTCAAGACCAGAGGTACATAATGCTGGTTTTCTTGAGCAAGCTCAAGCTGACGGTTTTTTAGCGTTTCCAGCAGCTCAGTGAGCGCATCACCACTTTGCAGGCTACGCAGGTTTTTTGTGTTGGGAGAGGAAATATTAACAGTAATGTAGGAAGCGTAATTATATACCTTTTCCAGACAGATTAAATAATCATCAACTGCATTTTCAACCGGAGTTACAGCATTCTTGCCGATATTAATCCCCAGAACACCTTTGAATTTTGCAGCTTTAACATTTTCAATCAGTTTGTCCACGCCTTCATTATTAAAACCCATACGGTTAATAATGGCTTTCGCTTTTGGCAGACGGAACAGTCGGGGTTCCGGATTACCGGGCTGAGGACGCGGGGTAATAGTACCGATTTCAATAAAACCAAAGCCTTGACTTGCAAGGGCATCGATATAGGCACCATTTTTGTCCAACCCTGCCGCCAGACCTACCGGATTCGGAAATTCGATTCCCATACAGGTCACTGGTTTAGAAGCAACGTTTTGACGCATCATTCCCATGGCATGGGAGGATTTCAACAGTGATAGTGTCAGCTCATGTGCACGCTCTGGTGCTAAAGAAAACAACAAAGGGCGGGCTAGAGAATACAACATATCTAGAAAAGTCTACTGCTTTTTAAGTCGGCATATTATAGTCACAGCCCGGTAAAAAAACCATGCTTTGCAAATCTTTATTTTTACCGTTTATAGGACAGTCGCTGTTAATTTAATCTGTCCGGCATCACTGATAAGTTCCATTTTTTCAACAGTTAAGCCACTCTGGGCCAGCTGGGTCAGAAAATTAGCCAGTACAGAATAATTTTCATGACTGACATTGAGTAAAATTTTACCTTCCTGCTGCTGGGATGAAACCGACAACCCCTGCTGCTGGGCAGCACGCTGCACTTTTTCTGAGGCATCTAATTGCAGATCGCCTGCTGGCTTCATGGTCGCTGCATTACTCTGCATCCACACTAAAGTATCTTTTAAGGTATTCAGGCGCTTTTGCTGGGTATCCGCAGCTCTGTGCATATAAAATAGTGCTGAACCGACTGCAGCCACGATGACAAAAATCGTGGTAAAGATCACCATATAGCGTTCACGAGTACTCAGGCTATCCAGATAATCTGTAATGCGTTCAATGCGCTGGTCCAGCCGGATTTGAATATTGTCGAGCATTTTCATTATTGTATTCTCACCGATCCGATCGCACCTGCACCATTGGCCTGTACATTACCCAGTTCAACTTTAAAACCCTGCTGTGTCAGCTGACGGGTCAAAGTGCTTAATGCATCAGAAGAGTTCGCCTGCAGATCCATATTCAGACTTGAAGTATCATAACTGACCCGCTGCGCAATAATCTGGTTTTGCATTAATACCGGCCCCACCCGACTAATCAGATCAAAAGCCTGAGTATTCGCCACCTGACTTAAACGCATCTGCCCTTCAAACTGGCTTTTGATATTCTGCTCGTTTACAGGATAGTTCTGACCAAACCAGTATTTGAACTGATCAATCGCTTGAGAAGCAGTCTGATTGGCAATCTTTTTATATTGATACCAGCGCACAGCATCATAACTAAACTGCAGCACCAGAATACCAAAAAACACAGCAGCACAGGCTTTCCAGTAACCGGAAACTGGCGTATCTGACTTGGCTTTAGGCAAGACATTAAAAGGATGCTGTTTGGCTTTTTTCAGCTGGGGAAGGCTGTACTGAAACGACTCAACCTGATCATGGGTAACAACAGCTTCCAGACTACGCAGCTGAGCGTCATTCAGGTTACTCACCTTGTAATTTACATCTTTAGGCTGATAATCCAGATAAAGACTCAGGTCATCCACCGAATGACCCACATATTCCGATTCGCGAACCAGTAGTCGCCCAGCAAGTTCCGCCAATACACGTTGATTTTCTTCTGGAACAGGCAGGACCAGAAAATCTGGCAATAATGCCGTGACCTTGACCGGAAGAAGGTTCAATACATGCTGCATGGTTTCTACAGTTGAATTGGAAATTCCCAATACACTGAGCTGATCGGGCTGCTGAAAATGATGAAGCACCTTCATCGCATCAACCGGTAGAATGACATATTCCTCCAGCAGATACTTGATTGCCTCCTGCCCCATTTTCTTATATTGGGCTTTGGACATGCTCTGCTGCAAAATCTGCACATGACGACTCGGGAAAAAGACCGTTGCCTCTACCCCATGTTGCCCCTGGATTTCCTGAATCAGTTGCTCAAGTGTATCTGCACTTTTCCAGAATTCCCCATCTGACCATTGCCAAACCCCATTGGCTTCTGGCATCCATAAATACAACATCGATTGTGTTCTGCCGTTTTAATAGTTTTTTATACTGTTGGAATAAAGCTTTTTAACTGTGTCGATAAACCTGCTGCAATCACTGCCTGATCATAAATGCGAGCTTCTGACAAATGAAAAGGATGGAAAGACTCCGCTGTCAGAATGGAAGCAATATGTGCCACCACATTCATATGGCAAACCACGACAATTGATTCATACGGTAACTGAGACAACCACTCCACAGCCACTTTGGCATCATCATCCGGCTTAATGGTATTACAGATCACCACTGGTACATCTTTATAGAAAGCCTGCAAATGCGCCAGAGTTTCCTGAGCACGAAGCAAAGGACTTACTACAAAGACTTCAGGTTTAACGACATCTTTCAGGTATTGAGCAGTCTGTTCTGCCTGTAGATGTCCACGTTCGGTCAAAGGACGCTTGGTGTCGTTACCATTTACCGGAGGAGCTGCTTCGCCATGACGCACGAGTGTCAGTTGCATACCATTTCCCTATTCGTTCATTCAAGCTGCTGATCAGGTCATAATATGAGACTGATCATACAGTTCCATCACTTATAAATCAGACTTGATGATGTGGCAAGACAAATTCCACATCACTGCGATGACCATTTTTCATTAAAGACACTGCAATACTCATCGGCGGTGCACCTTCAAAGATCACAGCATACAGTGCACAAGTAATTGGCATGTATACATCCAGTTCTTCTGAACGTGATTTTACCTGTACAATAGTATTAATCCCTTCCGCCGTCTGACCCAGTTCAGTAGTTGCCTGTTCCAGAGTTTTACCTTTACCCAGCGCATAACCAACCTGATAGTTTCGGCTTAACGGACTATTACAGGTAGCGAATAAATCACCTACACCCGATAGCCCCAGGAAGGTCAATGGATTCGCACCAAGCTTCACCGCAAAACGGCTCATTTCTGCCAAGGCACGGGTCAGAATCATACTCTTGGTATTTTCACCGACGTTATAGGCGGCTGCCATCCCCATTGCGACTGCATAAATATTTTTCAGCGCACCACCAAGCTCTACCCCATGTACGTCATCGCTGGCAAAGACACGGAATAAAGCACTGTGCAAAGCTTGCTGTACTGCATAACGCACCAGTTCAGAATCACTTGCAATCACAGTCCCTGCTGGCTGGCCCGCCACAATTTCCTTCGCCAGGTTCGGGCCTGAAAGGACCCCATAAGGCACTTCAGGTAATTCTTCCCGGATGATATCACTCATAAAACTAAAGGTTTTCGCTTCAATACCTTTGGTCAGTGAAATCACGGCCTGAGAGCTAATAAAAGGCTTAATCTGCTTCAGTACATCACGGAAGGAATGACTTGGAATTGCCACCAGAATAATGTCACGATCACGTACTGCTTTTTCTAAGTCTGAAACTGCCAGCAATGCAGGCTCGAGCTGAAAATCTGGCAGGTAACGCTTGTTCATATGCGTGGCATTAATATCCGCAGCCGTGGCTTCATCACGAATCCAGATCATGGTGTCGCAGCCATTGCGTACTGCAGTATTTGCCATTGCTGTACCAAAACTACCACCACCCAACACTGTAATTCGCAATGCAGTCTTACGATCAATTTCTACAGGTTCAACCAGATCTGAAAATTTTAATTCTGACATGTGTTTCTAATATCCTTATCTAGCCAAATTAATGTGATGGATTCCACTGGCTGACAAATGCTTCTGTATGGATTTCTGCACGTGGCGCAATAGTTTTTGCCGCAGTTCCAATATAAATGATGCCTGAAACCAGATCATCACCTGAAATTCCTAAAGCCTGTTTAAAGTATAGAGATTCTACTACAGCACCACTACGCCACATGGTCGAAAAACCTTGAGCTTGCAGAGACAATAAGAAATTCTGAATTGCGGCACCAGAGCTCAGAATCTGCTCAAAATGCGGCACCTTGGGATGATCCTTTAAACGGGTCAAAGCCAGAACCAGTAAAGGTGCACGGAAAGGATGATGTTTTACCCGCTCAATCTGAGCAGCTTCAGTTTGACCCAGATCGATTAATGCCTGAGACAATAACTCACCAAAAGCTTCACGCTTATCATCTGGAATAACTACAAATTCAGTAGGTTTTAAACGGTGATGATCTGGTGCAGTCAGTGCAGCCTGAAAGGCTATTTCCAGCTGTTCAGCATTGGGTGCCGGGGCAATCAGCTGACCAATAGATTGACGTTGATGAATATTCTGATGAACGATTTCGATCGTTGATTCGGTCATTGCCTTGTATTTCTATACTTAAAAACTGTATTCAAGATTAGCATATTCATCTTGGGATTCTCTATATCCTTCATTTTTATTCTTCTTGCTCAGATACATTTAGCTCACTGTTTTCGTTTCTGATAACAATCATTAAATAGCGTTTACGAGAATGACATGGCTAATACTGAAAATTTCCAAATTTATACATGCTGTACAAATTCTAAAGATTATTATGTGATTAATTATACGATTATCTGATCTTGACGGGTTTTTAGACATGACAAAAATATTAACAATGGGTGCAGCTATTGCCACTGCACTCGCTCTGACTGCGTGTAGTACTAATCCAACCAACACAACTGCAATCCGCAAAGAAAATAATCAATTCGAAGTTACCGGATTAGGTAAGACCCAAGTCATTGCCAAAAATAATGCCGTAAACGCCGCCTCTAAAACATGTGGTTCACGATCAACAGCTATTATTGTAGATGAACAGTCCACTTATGATGGCGCACTGAAAGGCGTGGTAGATGAGCAGACCGGGCAGATCATTCAGGCTGCTGCCACAGTACTTGGTAATATTGCAGGTACAGGCAATAGCATCAATTCAGATGATGACTACCAAACTACCCTGACTTTCCGTTGCCAGTCTAACTAAAGCCTTTTTAACTAGCTAAAAAAAACCGCTCATTGAGCGGTTTTTTACGAACTGGAAATTAGCAATAGCCTTCCAGGCGGGTCAATGGTAATTTTTGACCAATCGCTTTTTCAATTTCTGGCAGATAGAACGCATCATCTTCCGAAAGGAAACTGATACTGACACCACGAGTCCCGGCCCGTCCAGTACGACCAATACGGTGTACATAATCATCAGACTGTTCTGGCAGGGTAAAGTTTACTACATGCGATACACCATCCACATGAATACCACGACCTGCTACATCAGTTGCGATCATGATATTGTGTTTTCCATTTTTAAACTGGTCCAGCATTTTTAAGCGCTTGTCTTGGGCAATTTCACCAGACAGCATCACCACTTTATAGTTGTCACGTTTCAGATGATCATAGAGTTTACGCACCTGATCACGACGGTTGGCAAAAATCATGACCTTCTCAATCGGTTCATCACGCAAAATGTCTTGTAGCAGTTTATATTTATCTGCCTTGGCAACCATATATACACGTTGTTCAACGTCCGCATTGGTTTTCTTTTCTGGCTCAATTTCAACCGTTACGGGTTCAAATAACCACTGTTGTGCCAGATTCAATACGTCATAGCTAAAAGTTGCCGAGAACATCAAAGTTTGGCGCTGTTCCTTACGTGGCGAGAAACGTACGATACGTTTCACTGAAGGGATAAAGCCCATATCCAGCAGGCGGTCTGCTTCATCAATCACCAGGAATTCAATCTGATCTAACCAAACTTCTTTTTGTTCAACAAAGTCAATCAAGCGACCTGGAGTAGCAACCATGATGTCCACAGGTGCCTTATCGAGCTGTGCTTTTTGCTTGTCAAAATCCACACCACCAAGCAGCGTCACGACGCTCAGATCAGTAAACTTGGTCAGCTCATGCGCATCACTTTCGATTTGTAGTGCAAGTTCACGAGTCGGTGCCAGAATCAGTGCACGTGGCTCACCACGGTAACGCTGTTCCTGAACAGGATTATTTAATAGATCATTGATGATACTCACCAGGAAGGCCGCTGTTTTGCCCGTACCCGTTTGCGCACGACCAATTGCATCGTGACCTGCCAATGTGAATTTTAAAACCTTCTCCTGAATAGGCGTCATAGAAGAAAAGCCTAAAGCATCAATCGCTTGTTTTAGATTAGGATGTAAATTTAAGGTTTCAAAACCAGATGACATAAAGCGGTGCTCTAAATAGATAATCACTAAGATACAGACAGTATAAACAAAAAACGCCCCAATTTATATTGGGGCGTTTTATTAGCTTAATCCGAAGATTAGTCTAATGGTTGAACTTCTTCAGCCTGGAAGCCTTTTTGGCCTTTTACAACACTGAATTCAACACGTTGGCCATCACGAAGTGAACGGTGACCGTCACCTTGGATTGCACGGAAATGAACGAATACGTCATCACCACCATTGCGTTGAATAAAGCCGAAGCCTTTAGTATCGTTAAACCACTTAACTACGCCTTGTTCGCGAGCAGCTGTCATAAGTTAATCCTCGTTGTACCGAAAAGAAGGACCACCCGGTGTTGCAAACAGCAGAGCAAACAAGTTTGAAAATATTATTTTTAAGCTTGTAATCATTCTGTAAAACTATTAACAAAATCCCGGTTACATCCATTTATTTGCAGGATGAAAAACAATCAATTTGTTTATCTAAAATCCCACTAACTCATCGAGCTTAACATGGGTTTATAACAATTAATAGCCTTTTTTTAGGTTTGTTCTAATTGATTTCGCTATTTTTTTCAGAAATTTGCATAAGGTTTTTTTAATTATTATTTCGTTTATATTTTTTTAAAAAAGTTGGGATTTGGCATCCTATTTGCTAATATTTAGACCCCTTTTAAAATCGAATGAATATTACGGAAATGATTGACAACGCAGATCAGATTCGCACCGTCGATGCCATGGGTAAACCCTGTCCTATGCCGCTATTGATGTTAAAGCGTGCCCTGAAAAGCCATCCCGGCGAAACCTTTCTGCTGAAATCATCAGATCCACACAGCCAGATTGATGTTTCGCGTTACTGTGAGTTAAATCAGCTGAAGTATGATATGCAACAAATTTCCGACGTGGAGTTTCACTACATAATTGAATCTTAAAAATTTTCAATTAAACTATTTATCTCCACATTCGTATAAAAGTTTACATATCTCTACCCAAATATCCATCATTTGACTGGAGATTGGATTAACATAAATCTTAGATTTGGGAATGATCCCGTTATTCCTCAAGGAGAACACATGAGTGACAGCAGCAATCAATTGATGCCCCTGTCATTATCGGCGCCAGGTGTCAATCTCGGTGCTTATATTAGTACTGTCAATCAGATTCCTATTTTAACTGCCGAACAAGAAAAAGAGTTGGCAGACCGATATTTCTATGACCAGGATCTAGATGCAGCAAAAATGCTGGTGATGTCCCACCTGCGTTTTGTAGTCCATATTGCACGTAGTTATGCAGGTTATGGCCTGCCTCAAGGTGACCTGATTCAGGAAGGTAACCTTGGCTTAATGAAAGCGGTTAAACGCTTTGACCCGAATATGGGTGTTCGTCTTGTTTCCTTTGCCGTGCACTGGATTAAGGCTGAAATCCACGAATATGTAATCCGTAACTGGCGTATTGTCAAAATTGCGACAACTAAAGCCCAGCGCAAACTGTTCTTTAACCTGCGTAGTCTGAAAAAGTCATCTAAAAAGCTGACCTTAGATGAAGCTCGATCAATTGCCAGTGACCTGAATGTGACCCCCGAACAGGTTCTGGAAATGGAAGGTCGATTGACTGCCTATGATGCAGCATTTGAAGCTTCAGGTGATGATGACGATGAAGGTTCAGGTCATGTCGCTCCAGCGCTGTATCTGGAAGATAACCGTTATGATCCGGCACGTCTGATTGAAAATGAAGATTATGAAGAACAAAGTACAGCTGCCCTGCACGATGCCATGGAACAACTAGATGACCGTTCACGTAACATCTTGCAGCGTCGCTGGCTGGATGATGAAAAATCTACCCTGCATGAGCTTGCCGCAGAATATAATGTTTCTGCCGAACGTATTCGTCAGCTGGAAAAGAATGCCATGGAAAAAATTAAAGTTGCGATGTCTTCCAACTAGATTTCATGTCCTGTATAAAGCCTTCAGATCTGAAGGCTTTTTTGTCTTTTAAGACGGTGTTTCAACCCGTACTTTTATGCTAAGGTTAAGCGCAAAATTTACAGGAAGATCAGTTCAGATGTGGATTGCAATTTCAGCGATTAACCTGGCCCTTGCCGTAATGCTGGGTGCTTTTGGTGCGCATGGCTTGAAAGCACGTGCAACTGAAGCACAGCTTGGCTGGTGGCAGACTGCAACCGATTACTTTTTCTATCATGCGCTGGGCTTGTTGCTGTTAGGCATTCTGGCAAAAGTGATTCCACAGTTGCCGATTAAACCAAGTTTCATTTTGATTCAATTGGGCATTTTACTGTTCAGTGGTTCACTTTATATTATGGCACTTGGTTTACCGCGTGGTTTGGGTGCAATTACCCCGATCGGAGGCGCACTGATGATCGCAGGCTGGCTGGCCCTGGCCTGGAATGCATTTAAATATATCAAGTAAGAACTGATCAAATTCAGAGGGTGCCAAAATGAACATCTATATCAATGGCGAACAACAACAGACTGACTGCACCACCTTAATGGAACTGGTTCAGCACCTTGCGCTTGAAGGTAAGCGCTATGCCGTTGAAGTCAATGAAATGATCGTTCCCAAAAGTAGACTGGCAGCAACGCCAATCTGTGAGGCAGACAAAATCGAAATCATTCACGCTGTCGGTGGCGGCTAAGGTTCGGAAATACTATGCAAGATTTACTTCAAATTGGCTCACGCCAGTTCCAGTCACGTCTGTTAGTTGGTACAGGAAAATATAAAGACTTACAGGAAACAGATCAGGCAATTCAGGCGAGTGGTGCTGAAATTGTTACGGTTGCAATCCGTCGCGTGAATATCGGTCAGCATCCAGACCAGCCGAATCTACTATCCGTGATTCCACCCGAAAAATATACCATTCTGCCTAACACCGCTGGCTGTTTTGATGCTAACAGTGCTATACGCACCTGTATGCTGGCACGTGAACTGCTGGATGGTCATAACCTGGTAAAACTGGAAGTTCTGGGTGATGAAAAAACCTTATATCCAAATATCACTGAAACTTTAAAAGCAGCACGCACCCTGATTGATGATGGTTTTGAAATTATGGTGTATACGTCAGATGATCCAATCGTGGCGCAGGAACTGGAAAGCATGGGTTGTGTTGCGATCATGCCTTTGGGAAGTCTGATCGGCTCAGGTCTGGGAATTCTTAATCCTCATACCATTTCTATCATTAAGGAAAATGCCAAAGTGCCTGTACTAGTCGATGCTGGTGTCGGCACAGCCAGTGATGCAGCAATTGCGATGGAACTCGGTTGTGATGGTGTGTTGATGAATACAGCCATTGCAGCAGCACAGAATCCAGTCTTAATGGCATCTGCCATGCGTAAAGCAGTAGAAGCTGGTCGTGAAGCATTCTTAGCGGGTCGCATGCCACGTAAGCGTATGGCCAATGCCAGCTCGCCTGAGACAGGTTATTTCTTTAAATAAATTCGTTGATAAGAAAATTAAGTGCAAAAATAAAGGACTCAATCGAGTCCTTTATTGATTTGCTGCGGTGTATTAAGGAATCAATCCTTCATCACGCATAGCAATCTGTACTGACTGACGCTCTGCGACCTTATTACGAATGTGAATGATATTTTTATAAGGTGTCAAATCGTGTTCGATATGATTTGACCAGTTAGTAAGTACAAACAGATAAGCATCTGCTGGTCCAAAGTTATCATCCACCAGGTAATCATTGTCTGATTCACCAATGGCTTTATCAATGTAACTTAATAAGCGGTCAATTTCTGCATACGCCTTTTTCTTGGCTTCCTCATCCATTGGCGCACCAAAGAACACTGCATAAGCATCATGTAATTCTGAGTTTAGGTAACCTAACCATTCCAGGACTTTGGCACGTCCCATACCTGATGGAGGAATTAAATCTTGTTTTGGATCGTGTTGTGCCAGAAATGGAAGAATCGCAACGTTCTCAGTCAGAATCAGGCCCGGGTTAATTTCCAGTGCTGGAACATAGCCTTTTGGATTGATCTCGTAATAATCTGTGCCTTTCTCAGTTTTATGTGTTTTTAAATCAACACGTTCCAAATCAAAATCAACATTAATTTCATTTAAAATAATATGTGCTGCCAACGAGCATGCACCAGGTGCATAGTAAAGCTTCATTTCTGATCCTTGTTATCTACTTCTCAATGTTTTAAATCGCTTCTAACAAACTTTCAAGTGATCAAACCTGTAAATTGCAAAAAAGCGTAACTGCCGCCAAAAGACATTTACTTCTTCAATATTGAGTATATTCCAGACATTTTCAAGTCATTCTTGTGTGGATTTTTATACCAGGACGATTAAGATACGCGGGGTTAAAAGTGAAATGATGAAATTCTGTGATAAGTCTGAAAAAAGAAGAATGGTTTTCCAATATCCGCACTGATGTTCTGGCTGGCCTGGTGGTCGGATTAGCCCTCATTCCAGAATCGATTGCGTTTTCTGCCATTGCTGGTGTCGATCCCCAAGTCGGTCTATATGCATCCTTCTGTATCGCGGTATCTATTGCTTTCTTCGGTGGTCGCCCAGCAATGATCTCGGCAGCAACTGGTGCGATGGCACTCCTCATGATTACTTTGGTCAAGGAACATGGTCTGCAATACTTACTGGCTGCCACTGTATTAACCGGGATTATTCAGGTAATTGCCGGTTCATTTAAAGTTGCCAAATTGATGCGCTTTGTTTCGCAATCAGTGGTCTATGGCTTCTTGAATGCCTTGGCAATTCTGATTTTTGTTGCGCAAATCCCGGAAATGCAAAAAATGGATGCGACCGGTTATCTGTTTGTTGCGATCGGTTTGGCAATTATCTATTTATTTCCTTATCTTCCGAAAATTGGTAAAACCATCCCTTCTCCACTGATCTGTATTATCGTCCTCAGCGGTCTGGCTCTTGTCCTCGGATCAGATATGCGTACCGTGAGTGACTTAGGGCATTTTCCAGATACCTTACCAGTTTTCTTGATTCCAGAAATTCCGCTGAACTTTGAAACACTACAAATTATTTTTCCCTATTCAGCGACTTTGGCCACTGTCGGTTTACTTGAGACCATGATGACCACCACTGTAGTCGATGAAGTCACCGATTCTGAAAGTGACCGCCATCAGGAATGCCGTGGTCAGGGTATGGCCAATATCGTCAGCGGTTTTATGGGTGGAATGGCCGGTTGTGCCATGATTGG
>NZ_DEZM01000122.1:29023-29407 GCF_002364825.1 Acinetobacter sp. UBA3132
GGTATTTCTAAAAGATTGGCTGGCTTATATCCCGATGGCAGCACTGGTAGCCATTATGATCATGGTGTCATTTACCACCTTCCAGTGGGGTGCTATCAAGCAGTTTAACAAGCATCCGCTTGCTTTTAATGTGGTGATGATTACTGTTGTGCTGGTAGTTTTGGCGACCCATAACCTGGCATTAGGCGTGTTAATCGGCGTGGTATTGTCTGCCCTGTTCTTTATCAACAAACTGGAAAATACGGTTCACGTATATACTCATTTGCTAGATGAACGTTCTCGTCGTTATGTGATTTCCGGGCAGATCTTTTTTAGCAGTTCAGACCGTTTCTATCAGTTCTTTGACTTTAAGGAAAACCTGGCAGTTGTTGAACTGGATCTGAC
>NZ_DEZM01000122.1:29568-30775 GCF_002364825.1 Acinetobacter sp. UBA3132
AACTGGATCTGACCCATGCCCATATTTGGGATGTCACTTCTGTGAATATGTTCAATAACGTCGTACAGAAATTTAAAGCGCAAGGAGTTGATGTTCAGGTGACTGGACTGAATGAAGCCAGCAGTACTTTGGTCGACCGTTATCAAACCTGATCACCATTCATATGATTTAAAAGGGCCAATTGGTCCTTTTATTTTTCTGAGGAATAAGCTCAATGCCAGTTTTTAGTAGTGAATTCCCGAGAAAAGTTTGACTTGCTCCGCTCAGGACTTAAAATACCGCATTCTGAATTTTTAGATTTGCCAAAGTTATGTCGAACGATCAATTAGACCAGCAAGTCGTGGAGCTGGACAATTTAAGCGAGCACCGTGAAATTGTGACGTTTATGCGCCGCTCAGCGCCATTAAATACCTCTCAACGTACTGCGCTTGAACAATATGGTCACTTAATTTTGGAATATCCGGCGGGTGATTTGCGCCAGCATTTTGAGCACCCTGAACGTCCATTGACTGTAGAAATCGGGTTCGGTATGGGTCGTTCACTGGTACTGATGGCCAAAGCCAATCCTGAACGTAATTTTGTCGGTATTGAAGTGCACGTACCCGGCATCGCACAATGTGTATATGAAGCAGGTATGGAAGGTTTAACCAACTTGCGTGTCCTGGATGCCGATGCAATTCAAGTCCTGCGTGAAATGCCGGATAACAGTATCAACACGGTGCAATTGTACTTCCCTGATCCATGGCAGAAAAAACGTCACTTCAAACGCCGTTTCGTATCACACGACCGCATGCCATTGGTTGAACAAAAGTTAGAGCTCGGCGGTACATTCCACGCTGCGACTGACTGGGAACCGTATGCTGAATGGATGCTGGAAGTGCTTGAAGAGCGTCCACGTTTGGAAAATCTGGCAGGTAAAGGCAACAGTTATCCTCGTCCTGACTGGCGTCCTCAAACTAAATTCGAGCGTCGTGGTATTGAAGCCGGCCATAAGATTAATGACTTTATCTTTAAGAAAATCTCTTAATCCAAGATGAATCCCCAAAAAGCGCTGATGATTCAGCGCTTTTTTTATAAAAAGAATTTGTCTTTGAATTAATGAACGATGGCGATCAGAATACCTGAAATCAATTTTAGAAAGAAAAATAGATGTTCATCTTTATACCTGGCAATTTTCCTAGGTATCACCCACTTTAACGCAAGAAGA
>NZ_DEZM01000235.1:0-229 GCF_002364825.1 Acinetobacter sp. UBA3132
AGAAGAACTGGTTCAATTGCAGTCATTCAAATAAATAACAAGAACAGCACAATCCTATCTTTCTAACCTTAAAAAGATTGTGCCTTGTAAGAATAAATAATGAGAAATACATGAATAATTTAAAAATTTTAATTAATAAATTATCTGATCATGCACGTTTATGTCTTGAGAAATCTGCTAATACTTGTATTCATCAGCAAAATTACGAAATCGAAATTGAACATTTTTT
>NZ_DEZM01000235.1:353-7805 GCF_002364825.1 Acinetobacter sp. UBA3132
TATTTTTTTCTCGAATTACTCTCGCATAACCAGTTAAATGATGTCCAGTTACTGTTTAAAAACTATAAACTTTCTAAGGAAGCTCTGCTAGATGATCTAAATGAAAGTTTATTTCAGCTTAACAAAGGCAATTCGCGCACCCCTATTTTTGCCACGTCAATTATCCGCTTACTTGAGCAGGCTTGGCTACTAGCCTCCGCTGAAAAAGAACCCATCATTCGTAGTGGTCACCTACTTGTAGCTTTACTAACAGCTTCCGATCTGTATCAAATTGCGATGCGTTCATCCTCAATTTTTGAGCTGATTCCGATTGATACAATGAAGCATCAGTTCCTGGATTTGTGCCAGGACAGTATTGAAAATGTGTCAGCTCAATTAATAACGTCTCAGCCAGTAGCTCATCGAAATGCTGAAACGACTGCAAAAAAAACTCCTGCATTGGATCAGTACACGATTAATCTGACCCAGAAAGCTATTCAAGGAAAAATTGATCCAGTGATTGGGCGTGAATTTGAAATTCGTTTGATGCTGGATATTTTGATGCGCCGTCGTCAGAACAATCCGATTTTGACAGGTGAGCCGGGAGTCGGCAAGACGGCTGTAGTGGAAGGATTGGCTCTCAAAATTGCCCAGCAACAGGTCCCTGATGCCCTGAAAAATGTGCAATTACATGTGCTGGACATGGGGCTGTTACAGGCAGGCGCCAGTGTCAAAGGTGAATTTGAGAACCGACTGAAACAAGTAATTCAGGAAGTACAAAGTGCTGCCTATCCAATCATCCTGTTTATTGATGAAGCGCATACCCTGATTGGTGCGGGTGGCCAGGCCGGTCAGAATGATGCTGCAAATTTACTAAAACCGGCACTTGCAAGAGGTGAATTACGTACCATTGCCGCAACCACGTGGGCGGAATACAAACAGTATTTTGAAAAAGATGCAGCGCTCAGCCGCCGTTTTCAGGTCGTCAAAGTTGAGGAACCAACAGAAGCAGTCGCGATTGATATGCTCCGCGGCATGATTCCAGTGATGGCTCAGCATTTTAATTTGCAGATTGATGATGAAGCGATTATCGCTGCGGTACATGCATCACATCGTTATATCCGTGGACGTCAATTACCCGATAAAGCGATTAGTGTCCTGGACACTGCCGCCGCTCGCGTTGCACTGACTCAGAATGCTCAACCGGCACAACTCGATCACCTACAGGCACAATTGCACAATCTGGAACTGGAACACAAATTACTCACTCAGGAAAACCAGAACCTGCCCATTCACCATGAACGACTCAATAATCTTTCAGTAAAAATTGCAGAGCTTAGGCACAACATCCAATGCTTGGAAAATCAATTGCGACATGAATTGCACATTGTTCAGCAGATCCGGGAGTTTCAGACTCCGGATCAGGACGAAAAGTCTAGTCAAAAAATTGCGGTATTACGTGCAGAACTGGCTGAAGTACAGCAAAAAAATCCACTGGTCTTTGAACGCGTCAATGCCAGCATCATTCATGACATCATTTCGGATTGGACGGGTATTCCAGTGGGTAGAATGGTCAATGATGAAATCAGGCAGGTACTAGAGCTTGAAAGCTGTATGGCGCAGCGTGTGATGGGGCAAGATTATGCTCTAAAGCAATTGGTGCAAGGTATTAAAACCTCTAAAGCTAAACTGGAAGATCCGAATAAACCCCAAGGCGTGTTCCTGCTAGTGGGTCCAAGTGGTGTCGGTAAAACTGAAACAGCCCTGGCCCTGGCAAATGAACTGTATGGTGGTGAATCGCATCTGATTACTATCAATATGTCGGAGTATCAGGAAGCCCATACGGTTTCTTCCTTAAAAGGCGCGCCTCCAGGTTATGTCGGTTATGGTCAAGGGGGCGTGCTGACTGAAGCTGTTCGCCGCAATCCATATAGCGTGGTGTTGCTGGATGAAATTGAAAAAGCGCATCGTGATGTGCAGGAACTGTTTTATCAGGTCTTTGACAAAGGTATGCTGGAAGATGGTGAAGGACGGCTGATTGATTTTAAAAATACCACGATTTTGCTGACGTCTAATGTCGGATCCTCTGCCATCATGCAGGCCTGTCTGAATCATCCACCTGAACACTGGCCAAGCGCAAATCAGCTGATTGAACAGCTTAAACCTAGTTTATATCAGCAGTTTAAACCGGCGTTCTTGGGACGTATGCAGATCGTACCGTACTTCCCGTTGCATGATGATCTGCTACTCAAAATTATTGAACATAAACTCGGTAAAATTATTCAGCGAATACAAACCCAATATCAAACTGAAGTTACCTACAGCGATGACCTCTTAGAACTCATTTTAAGCCGTTGTACAGAAGTAGATAGCGGTGCACGTAATGTTGACCATATTCTGAATGCCAGTGTATTGCCTGCTTTAGCCACCGAAATTTTAATGGCACTCAGTGAAGAAAAAGTGCCTGAGAAAATTCAGATTGAGGTTGAAAATGATGAAATCATTTATCTTTTAGATCAACAGCAACCCAAAGCGAAAACCAAACGCACCCGAAAAAAGAAAACGGACGCCGTATAAAATTATATTTAGAAATTAAAAATTAAAGAAAAAGAATAAGTTTCAGGTGAAGAATGACCCTAGATATTGAACAACTGCTTGCCCCCATCTCTGATCATCAGCCATGTGGTGAGGACTGCTCATTTTCAAATGACTTTCATGCCATTAAAAAGGCTAGAATTCAAGATGATCCTTTGCTGGATCAAGGTGACTGGATCTCTGAGCCACGTCAGGCAGACTGGCATTTTGTACTGAATAAATCGGTTGAGCTCTTAAGTGAAAAAACCAAAGATCTGCGACTTTACACCTGGTTAGCTGAAGCCTGGGCAAGAACTCACGGATTTGAAGGAATTTCCCGCGGCCTGGAACTGAGCCATCGCAGTATTCAGAAATATTGGCCGGATTTACATCCTTTAATTGAGGAAGATGATTTAGATCAGCGCCTGGGTTTACTGCAAGGCTTAATCAGCCAGATTCCGGCATTGATGAAACAGGTTCCCCTGGTCAGTCAGGCACCGTTTTATCATTTGGGAAATTATGAGGCATTTTTACATCAACAAAATGTCCGGTTACGCCATAACCAGCAGGATGAAGATTATGAATCTCTAACTGGCAATGATGAGCTGCAGAATTTCGAGCAATTACTTCAGGCAACTTCCCGCTCGGTACAGTTACAGAATTATCAGCAGGTCTTGGATATTCAAAAGCACTGGCAGCAACTCAAAATAACCCTAGATGATTTACTAGGTCTGGATGCACCGAGTTTTTCTGTAATAGATGAACAGGTTGATTCCATTATTGCCCAGATTAAACGCCTGTATAAAGTGGAACAGATCGCACATCAAAATAATGAAAACTTATTACAGCCGAAAGAATCAGCAATTCAGCCAGGTTATACGGATACAGTCTCTGCTGTTGCGCAGATTCAATTCAGATTACAGCCACAAAATCATCTGGCCAACCGGGAACAGGCGCTGAAAGTCTTAAATGAAATTGCTGATTATTTCCAGATACATGAACCGCACAGCCCGGTGAGTTATATGCTGCAGAAAACCATTCGCTGGAGCCAGATGCCGCTACACGAATGGCTGGCACACGTGATTAAAAATGAGAATCCCCTGGAACAGGTGCAAGAGTTACTAGGTGTACCCGATATGAATAATTCGAATAGTGAGTGGTAAGACTGAATGTTTAAAGCAGAAAAAGTTCTTTGGGGGGAAGGTTTATTTTTACGACCTCAGCATTTTCAGTTACAGGATGCCTATCATGAACAACGTCTGAACCAGATGATTCAGGCAACCTTTCCTTTTGCCTATGGAATTCAAGCGATTGAATTCGATGAGGCCCAGTTCAGCATGAATATCATGGCACTCAGCCGGATTGAAATGGTCTGGCAAGATGGGGAAATTTATCGTGCACCTTCACAGGATCTATTACCTGAGCCCGTGCAACTTGACAGTCTGAATCTGCGTACAGAAATGGCTGTTTATCTTGCTTTACCGATGGTTCAGGCAAGTAAACAGAATCTTAACCATGAAGATAATTCACAGTCCAGCCGTTATCATTCCCATTTAAGCTCGACTCATGATCTGTTTACCAATGCCGCTACAGCCGAAATTACCCTGTTACGCCGTCGTGCAGAATTCAAGATTTTTGAAATCAGCCAGGAGCCTGAACAGGCCCTCGATGGTTATTTTTATATGCCGATTGCAACAATGAAACGCCAAAGCTCAGGGCATTTTGTGCTGGATCATAAATTTATTCCGCCGATTCTGCATATCGAAGCCTCAGAAAATCTACTGAATAATCTGAAGCGGACTTTGAATATTATTCGCGCCAAGATCAAAACCATTCAGAACAACAACCGTGAAAATGAACAAAAACTGATTGAATTCCGTTCGGGTGATATCGTGTCTTTCTGGTTGGTGAATGCCCTCAATACTGCACATGCTACCCTAAATCATATTCTGCTATATCCACGTATTCATCCGGAACGACTGTATTCTGAATTATTACGTCTGACCGGGTCATTGCTGACCTTTTCAACCGCGTATGCTGTCGACCAGTTACCGCAATATCAGCACCATCATTTACAGGACAGTTTTAGTCAGCTGGATGTCATTTTACGTGAACTGCTGGATACGATTATTTCAAACCGCTATATCAGTATTGCCCTTAAAGAAACCCGGCCATCTTATTGGGTGGGCAGCCTTGAAACAGACAAAATTTCCCGGGATACCCGTTTGTATCTCGCGGTATCCAGTAGGGTCATGCCCACCCATGACCTGATTGCTTATGTACCGATCCGCTTTAAAGTGGGCAGTACGATTGATGTTGAACAACGCGTGATTGCAGCCTTGCCCGCAGTGCCAGTTCAGCATCTGATTCAGGTGCCGACCGCGATTCCGGTGCGTTCTGGTGTGAGCTATTTTGAGATAGAACCGAATAATGAACTGTATCAGCGCATGCTTGAGTCCGAAACCATTTGTGTCTATATCCCGAGTGGGTTCCAAGACATTTCAATTGAGCTGATTGCTGTAGTAAATGGATAAAAATAATGAATAGTCTAAATAATGCCCCTTCACTATTTGACGATGGACAAATTGGCATCGGTTTCCAGGCTCGAACAGATACAGATACACCTCTATACTCCGCGACTGCCAGTCTGGTCGATCTGTTGCATGATGGATTCTATGTGGTGTTTCTGATCCGCAATCAGTATGTACCTGCCGATCTGGAATCCTTCCGCCAGAAAGTGCTGGATATGCTGTCACGTTTTGAAACTCAGGCGAGAAAACTGCAATTTTCTGCTGAAGATATTCATGATGCAAAATATGCCTATTGCGCATTACTCGATGAAACCATCGTGACCCAGCAAGCTCCGCATTTTTTTGATCTGCAAAATTTCTGGATGATGAGTCCACTCCAACTAAGTCTGTTTGGATCACAACTGGCAGGTTATCGTTTCTTTGAACACATGGAAGAAATCCGCAATAAAGACAAAGAACGCCTCGCCGTTCTTGAGGTCTATCATTACTGTTTATTGTTAGGCTTTCATGGAAAATACCGGATTGAATCGATGAGTCAGCTGAATAGTCTGATTAGTCGGGTCGGTGATCAGATTGATTATCTCAAAGGGAAAAAAGCCTTTTCTCCTTTTTCGGCCATTCCGGATCAGATCAAACACATCATTCACCGCGAATTACCATTTTTCTGGATTTTGATTTTCTGGTTGCTGTTTGCGTTGGCAAGCTTTGTGGGTTTGCACTATGTATTATCCAAGGACCGCAATACAGCATTTGCCCAATATCAAAATGTGATTAGTGTTCCTGTAGAACAGGCCTATATCACCATCCATTTACCATAAATATTAGTGACTATGGCATATCAAAATAATAAACATATTCGTATTTTACAGTCTGTAAAGTCTCTGTCTTATTCTCCTCACTTTTACTTATTGAGCGGATTTATACTTGGAGTGTTATCAGTAGGCTCAGTTTTACTCGGCTATTACTATTATCAGAATCATAAAGCAAGCACTGCTGCACAGTTGACAGCAGCAAACGATCAAGGAGCAGATTCAAGCCATACTGTAGCAGGTGAGCAGCTTATTCAAAAAGCTGGTGCACCGTCGGATCAGGAAAATATCCAAAATCTGGAAGATGGTTTTGATCAAAATATTGACAACATGTTTAAGGTAGCAAAGCCAGCAAGTGCAAACGAGCCTGCAAATACTGGATCACCTTTTGACTCTGCATTTGCTATTCAAGAGCAAAAGCCTTTACCTCAGACCAATGATAAAATTAAGCCGCTTACATCCCAACCTCAAACCATTCGATCTTCAACTACATCCACTAAAGACATCCAACAATCTGAAAAAAATCCTGTAAATGTAAGGCTTGTTACTCAACCCACAAAACCAAAACAATTAGAAAAAACTGTTGAGCTAAAAACAGCAAGTACGTCTACTCAGGAACAGTCACCTGCGAAGACTCCAAAAGAAAATCCTGAAGTCACACAGTCATAAAGCATGATCTACCTCATATTATCCAGTTTTATTTTACTTAGCCTCGGCATGTTAGTGCTGGTTTCTTATGATTTCAGAATCCGTTTGATAAGCTTATTCACGCAAATTTTACCCTATGGCAAGAACCGTATTTTGGCTGTCAAACAGCTGGCTTGGGAATTTAATCAGGCAGCTTCGTCAGCGAAAATCCAGTCACATTGGTATATTCAGCAATGGTGGATTTTACTGGCCGCATTGGCATTATTCAGCAGCATCATCATTTTTAGCTTAACCCGTCCCATTACTGCCAGTACTTTTGAAGCAAATTATTTACGGGAAGTTGATCCGCAAATCTATAGCTTACTGGATGGTCAGGTGTTAGCATCTCCTCCGGAAGTAGATGAACATCTGATTGAAACAGCCTTGCAGGAAGAAGCAAATTACTATGCCAATGTAGTTTCTGCGCAAGTGATTACTCCTTCACCCAATCCTGTTGGAAATGTACATCTGCCAAACAGTCATCATCATAACGATCTCAATACAGCCAACCGGAAATGGGACAAAATTAATCCACGTTATAAACAGCGTTTATTGATGGTGTTTAAGATCATGCGCGAACAGCATGGCTATGAACTGGTTTTATTAGAAGGTTATCGTAGTCCAGAGCGCCAAAATTCACTTTCAGCGAATCCAAATACCACACGCGCCAAAGGCTATCAAAGTTATCATCAGTTTGGTCTGGCCGCGGATATTGCCTTTAAACGGAATGGCAAAGTCGTGATCAGCGAGCGAGATCCATGGGCGATGCGTGGTTATGAACTCTATGGGCAAGTGGCCGAATCCGTCGGACTCACTTGGGGCGGTCGCTGGAAATCGATCAAGGATTATGGTCATACTGAATATCGCATGCT
>NZ_DEZM01000235.1:8016-17860 GCF_002364825.1 Acinetobacter sp. UBA3132
TATCGCATGCCGGGTCTGAAAAAAACAGCTGAAATGGCGGCCCAGCTGATTAATGAAGGTCAGCTACAAGCAGCTGCATACTGACCTTCAAGTTTTAACAGATTTTATTGTTGTGCATCCAGAAAGGCTTGCATGTGTTCTAGCACCTGTGCCGGCTTTTCACCATGCAGCCAATGACCTGCACCTTCAATGAGTTCAACATGGGCATGCGTAAATTGACGTTCAATCACAGCGAACTGTTCTGGTTTGGAAATATAAAATGAGTTACCACCTCTTAAGAAAAGTGCTGGTATATCAACTGGTGTCAGATCTTCCCAATATAGAATATCCTGATAATGCTTATATAGCGTCTGCACATTAAACAGCCATTGTCCTTTATTAAAGGATTTTAGCAGGAACTGAATCACCATTTCTTCTTGCAGAGATTCACGCATGATTTTTGTCGCATCCAAGCGTGAACTCACATTGGCACGCGCTACAGCAAATAAAGCTTCAAAAATTTTTGCATGATGATTTTCATGATATTGAATTGGAGTTATATCAAGAACTACAAGCTGCTCTACCCGATCACGTGCAATATCGGCCAGCTTCATGGCAACTTTTCCGCCCATAGAATGCCCCACCACAACAAATTTTGTGATGTTGAGACTATCCAGGGTTTCAAGTATATCTTCTGACATGAGATGGTAATCATGTTGATCCGTATGTCCCGATAAACCGTGATTGCGTAAATCTAACTGAATGACTGTACGTTGACTTGCAAAATGTCGCGCCAGCATTCCTAAATTACTCAAGCTGCCGAATAAACCATGAATGAAGACCATTGGTACAAGTATTGAGTCATCATGAGTGGTGATTTGGTAGTTGAGGATCATTTGAGAATTCCGTGATTTCATAGTTTAGTTGTTGATATTGGAATTTTATTGGAAATTAATCAATTGCCAATTCTTAAAATTATAAACTTTGCTTAGGCTATTTATTAGATATAAAGTTTTGCTTAGGCTATTTGTCAAATGTATTTTTAAAGTGTGCTGAAGTTGCTGTTTGAAGCCTCAAGCTTTGGATAAATCATCAGGAAATAGGCTTAATAAATTAAGCTGAATGAGTACGAGCTATAAATGGATATGATTGAAGGCTAATTTTGGAAATATAGTCTTAATTTTTCAGTAAGACATCAATGGATTTAAAACTATCTCTTCCCTTTTATGATTATATTTACCAGATAAAATTGCTTAGGCTATTTTTTTTAATGATAAAGATTGAGAAGGTTAAGGCGATCTCTTCCACCGATTTTTAATATTTAATAATTTTAACTAATAATTCATTTTTATTGGTATTTCCCCCGGGAAAATTCGCATTAATCTTATTTTTATGTAGTTTTAATAAATTAAATATCAGAAAATTAACCTAAATCAAAGGCTTTGATTTATCTTCTTTAGCGGATTGCTCTGCCCTGCTCTTACAAAAAACACCTGTAGTCATGCCAGAGTTATTCATGCTCTGGTTTTGACGATCCAGATAATTTTGCGCCACCATCGCCATCATGGAAGCCATATTCAACTGACTATTTTCCTGAGAAGCTTTCAAAATATTCTGATAAGCCTGAATGCGATCACATAATACCTGACGTTCAGTGCTGATGTTTGGTCTGTCTAACGCTGTATGCGGTTCATCCAGAATGGCTTTGCTTTCATTGACCACACGCGTTTGCTCAGCAATATACTGATCAAATTGCTCCTGGGTCATCGTCTCGGCTACGGCGTAATTCGTGATGAGTACACCGTTGAGTCCCAGCAAGATAGCAAAAGCTAAGCGGTTCATTCCTGACCTTCTTTCCATACATCTTCATAATCATCAGCATCAATCATGAAACGAAAGCCTTGATCCAGGGCCAGATAAGGAAGAACTTCTGGGGCAATATCCTGTAATTCACGTACAGTCATAATTTCAAAGTCAGCATCGCTGGATACTTGTTCACCACCATAGATATACCAGCTCACTTTTGTTGCTGTATCTACTGCCTTGCGAATACCAACAATGGGGTCCTGATTCAGGGTATGGACTGCCACGGCAATAACGTCATCCCCACTCACCTCTACATAGGCAGAACCGACTTCTTCGCATAACAATTTCTGTTCAGCGATTAGCTCTTGAAGCGGTGAAAGTTTCTGGGTGTTCTTTGACATGGCGCCATTTCTCTTAGATTTAATGCGCTCTAAGTGTAGCTTAGTTTTTATGATTCTGAATATGCTTTTATCGCCTATTGCATGGCATCTGCCTATAAGAATTTAGACAGATGCCGGTTTTTTCAAATTATTGGAATACTTTGAAACGGTCTTGATCCGGCATAAAGTCTTTGGCACGTGCTTCACCTTCAACTGAACCAAACACTAGCTGTGCTCTCAGTTTCCAGTTTGCTGGAACGTCCCATTCTGCATGAACTTTTTCATCTACGATCGGGTTGTAATGCTGTAGAGATGCACCCAAGCCTTCAGTATGCAGTGCTGTCCAGGTCGCAAATTGCGCGATCGCAGTAGAATGTTCTGCCCAGATCGGGAAGTTATCTGCATAAGATGGGAACTGATCTTGTAGGCCTTTCACGACATCTAGGTCTTCAAAAAATAAAACCGTACCTAAGCCTGCCGCAAAGGTTCCCATTTTCGCTGCGGTTTTTGCAGCACTTTCTTCATCTTTGGCATAACTTTTTAATTTTTCTGCGACAAAGCCCCAGAATTTCTCATGTTCACCATTAAACAGAATCACGGCACGGGAAGATTGTGAGTTAAATGATGAGGGACTTTGTTTAATAGTGTTTTGAATCAAATCAGTTAAAAATTCAGGAGATTGTGTGACATTCTTGCCAATCGCGTAGATCGTACGGCGTTTTGTAATTAAATCTAAAAACTGATTCGACATTATTGAAAATCCTTTGATATATCTTCGGAAAAACTGGAACCTTCACTTATTTTTATGAAGGAAATCTAATAAATAAGAATTCTATAATTCATCTACTCATTAGTACTTATAGCTTAAGAAAATATGCTTAGAATAGCTATATTATTAAAGTAATATCCTTATATATTCTCATGATAAAGAATGGCTTATTAATTTATTTTTTATCAAAAGATAAAATAAATGCCCTTTTATGAACCAATTTCTGTTTTAAAATAAGTCATCATGTTCAATGATGCAGCAGAATTTTTTTGAATGAAAAATAGAAAGAGTTGCTTAGGCTATTTGTGAGAATTGAACTCATCAAATAGTTTTTTGGAACCTATTAAAATTCATCCTCCAAATATGGAGGATGATATTAAATTAATCAGTTTAAATTTACTTAGAATTTGGCATTAAGGACTTGAGCAGAGACTTTATTTTTCCAAAGTTCACGTAATACTGGCAGATAAAACTTCTCGCCCAGATCAACCAGTTCAGCATCAATCAGACCATGGATATCATGCATAAATAGATAATCCAGCTCTACAGTCGTGAGCTTCATATGCTTTTTTTGATATTCCTTACGCTTCTGCTGTGCCTGTTTAACGAGCTGATCTGCAAAGGCTTTATCTTTGAACTGGGTAATCGCATTTAAACGCAGTTCAATAATCCCCCAACCAGCTAAAAACATCTGGAAAATTTCAAAATCATTGGTCGTTGATTCCCATGACATTTCATCCAGATTTTCATTATCGGGAAGTACAGGTAAAAGAAGTTCCATAATACTTGGAAAAATCTTTTTAAAATTCAGAATAAATTTAACAGGATGCTCACCTGGATAATCCTTGAATTGCACCTTTCTTTGAACATCTGTTAAATAAATATCAAGCATAAAACAATCATCAGTGGTTAATCTCATCTAGTGCTATTGTACGCAACTCTGCCTGAGATAAAAACCATTGCTGACTATTCCATGATAAAACAGGCTTAAAGATTAAAAATAAAAGCGTTACAAGCTTTATTTCGCATTCGCTGAAACCATTTTCTCAGGACGGACGACTTCATCAAACTGTTCAGCTGTGACTAAACCAAGTTCTACCGCAACCTGTTTTAGAGTTTTACCTTCTTTATAAGCAGTCTTGGCAACTTTGGCTGCATTCTCATAACCAATCACTGGGTTCAATGCAGTAACCAGCATTAATGAATCATGCAAGAAATGCTCAATCTTGTCACGGTTCGGCTCAATACCGACAGCGCAGTGATCATTGAAACTATTACAGGCATCACCGAGCAGCTGAATGGATTGCAACAAGTTATACGCGATTACAGGCATAAATACATTCAGCTCAAAATTACCCGATGCACCTGCCACATTAATGGTGGTGTCATTTCCAAGCACTTGCGCCACAACCATGGTCATCGCTTCGCTTTGAGTCGGATTGACCTTACCCGGCATGATGCTTGAGCCGGGTTCATTTTCAGGAATACGAAGTTCACCAAAGCCGCAACGTGGCCCACTGGCCAACCAGCGAATGTCATTAGCGATTTTATTCAGACTCGCCGCTAAAGTTTTTAATGCACCGGAAGCAAAGACTGCCGCATCACGACCTGCCAAAGCTTCAAATTTGTTTGGTGCAGTAACGAATGGCAGTCCAGTCAGTTTTGCCAGAGTTTGCGCTGCTTTTACTGCATAGTCAGGATGGGCATTCAAGCCTGTACCTACTGCTGTCCCCCCTAAAGGCAATTCATATAAACCATGCAGTGCCTGTTCCAGACGCAATAAACCGTGATCTAGCTGAGACACATAACCACTAAATTCCTGACCCAGTGTCAACGGCGTAGCATCCTGTAAGTGAGTACGGCCAATTTTAACGATGTCTGAGAATTCCTGAGATTTGGCATGCAAGGTATCACGCAATTTTTTTACTGCTGGAATCAGTAATTCATTAATTTGCAGACTTGCAGCAACATGAATTGCTGTTGGGAAAGAGTCATTCGTTGATTGAGCACGATTAACATGATCATTCGGATGAACCGGTTTTTGAGAACCTAAAGGATTTCCCAGATTCTGGTTAGCGATATTGGCAATCACTTCATTACAGTTCATATTGCTCTGCGTACCAGAACCTGTCTGCCACACCACTAACGGAAATTGACTATCCCATTGCCCTGCAATCACTTCTTCTGCTGCTGAAACAATATAACCTGAAAGTTCATGCGGAATCTGATTTAATTCGGCATTCGTCAAGGCTGCCGCCTTTTTAACCAGACCCATGGCACGAATCATAGGCCGTGGCAGACGTTCATTACCAATTTTAAAGTTCTGCAAACTACGCTGAGTTTGTGCTCCCCACAGTGCTTCACTGGGTACAGCAACTTCGCCCATGGTGTCATGTTCAATACGTGTTTGCATATTTAACCTCTTTATAAAGTTTTAGTATTTCCTTGTTCCATCTTAGGCAAAATAGAACAGCATGTAAATGATAATTATTATCAATAATTGGGATAGCGTTAATCGGTATTATTGCCCACGTAACGTGTTCTGATAAAAACGCCACTCGTCTTCAAGCATTTGCCGAATCGAACGCTGAGGCTGCCAGTTTAAAGTCTTCCTGGCCTTTTCCGCCTTAGAGCCAACCTGATCTAGTTCCGGATTAGTGTAATATAGCGCCTCTTCCGTCTTGATATTGATTTGCGTCACTTCACCAATTTCATCGAGCAATTTCTGAATCGAAATCAATTCGCCCGCTATATCAAAGGCTTCACAGGCAAAACTTTGTGTACTGAGCCATTGCAGACTCTTAATGACTGCATCACAACAATCTAATACATGCAAAAAACTGCGTTCTACAGTTTTATCTTCAGTATTGGCCTGTTTTCGCAGTTCAATACTTTCCCGCTGTAAGGCCCCAACCTGCATGGCCAAAGGCACGATATTTTTTGGTAGCGGCGGTACCACTTCACCCAGTACCCCATGTTCAAAGGCACCCGAAATATTGCATAGTCTGAGGATCGCAATTTTCCATTCATTATCAGTACGTGCAGTATCACGGATAATTTCTTCTACCATCTGTTGAGACTTGATATAAGGGTTTGGATAACTGAAATTAAATGGTGTTTCTTCAGTCAGATCAGGACTGGATTGCCCATAAACAGCAAGGCTGGACAAATGCACAAGATTACGAACACCCGTCCGTTGCATGGCACGTAAGAGACTCATAATACAACTGACATTATCATTGTAATATTCCAGCGGTTTTAGTACCGATTCTTCTAATGATTTAAAGCTTGCAGTATGTACTACGGCATCAATGGAATTCTGTTCAAAGACCTTGTTTAAAGCAGGCGTATTGCGGATATCAATTTTGACAAAAGGCACATACATGCCGGAAATGAATTCAAGACGTTCTAGCGTCTGCAGGCTGGCATTGGCCAGATTATCGACCACAATGACCTGTTGCCCTTGTGCGAGCAGACTTAAAGCAATATGAGAGCCTATAAAGCCTAAACCACCGGTCACTAAAATCATTGTATACTACCTTTTTATTATGTAGCCCAGATCAACTGCTTAGGTTGATCAAGCCTGTAGTGAATTTCATGAGCACCTTAATTCTTATTACCTCCGCCCCGACGTCGATACATGCCTGGCATGCCTTGGGACTTGCCAAAGCATTTCAGCAAAAACAGGAAGACTTTCGGGTTTTCTTTTACCAGGACGGTGTGTCTGTTGCCAATGCTCTGCAATGGGTACCGGATGACCAGCGTCATCTGACCCGTGAGTGGCAGTCCTTGCAAATACGTCTGCCCGTGTGTGTAAGTGCGGCGTTAGCACGTGGTATTACAGATCAGGAGAATGCTCAACGTCACAATATTCAACAGCATAATCTTGCAGATCAGTTTGAATTGGTCGGATTGGGCGAACTCGCTGATGCTGTTCAGTCTGCACATCGTCTGCTTCAATTCTAATCGGTCTATTTTTTGGGATATGTTGCTTTTAAAAGGTATATTGTGTGAAATCTGTACTCGTTATATTAACTCAATCGAATCTGAATTCCTTGCAGGTTCATGAAAGTCTTTCTGCGACCATGGTACTTGCGACCTTTGGTTCAGACGTGAAAGTCTTATTACAAGGTGCAGCTTTAAGCCTATTACGTTCAGATCTGCAATTTGAACAGCTTAAACATGCGTTTAAGATTGCTTCCAACATGGTCGACAGTTTTGAGTTTTATGATCTGACTCCAATTCTGGTAGAAAGTAAAAATCAAAACTCGCCTTTTATACAAAATACAGAGCAAGAAATTGAATTTGTCGAATTAAACCCAGCCTTTATGCAAGGCTTTGACCATGTATTGTACTGGTAAGGTTGCCCACCATGTCTGATAAAACTCTTTATATGATTCAAGCCAGCCATGCGGCTACAGCACAGATTATCGAACAGTTGTCCCAACTCTATAGCGAAAATGATCAGGTAATTCTGATGGGCGATGCAGTCTTGTCAGTTGAGCATCCATTTATTCAGCAGCTGAAAGAGGTTTATATTCTGGAAAATGAGGCTGAATTATTGTCTCAACCAGAAGTAAAAAATTTGAAAATTATTAACTATGCCGAATTTGCAGAACTATGCCTGGGCTTTAGTCGCTGTATTTCTATGAAGTAACACATACGGATCTATCATGAATTTAGAGTTAGACCAAGATGGTCATTTAGTTGACTATACCATCTGGAATGAAGACGTCGCACAGGTGCTTGCCGAGAGCTTAGAGTTAAAACTGACCCCTTGGCATTTTGAAGTCTTACAGGCTGTACGTCAGTTTTATCAACAGTTTGGTCATTCTCCAGCGACACGTCCTCTCATCAAATTCCTGATGAAAACTGTAGGGCCTGAAATCAACAATGCTGTACTTCAGGAAAAATTTAATACAGGCTTGGTAGCACGCCACCTTAGCCGTTTGGCAGGCATTCCTAAACCGGCAAATTGCCTTTAAGCAGATATATAATCACTACTCATGCAAGTTTAAAAACGATACAGTCTACTTAACTTGCATGAGATGGTTTTTATACCCTGTAGCTGCGAGTATAAAGTTTGCAATCATGCAGACCTTCATCTCTCAGCTTAATTCTGAAGACCACATTAATACATCAAACTGATATTATTCGCCTCTAGATCATACCGTGCTTAAACTCATCTCATCAGAAATTATATCTGTTTCATAATAAGAATAACGCGTCTTCAGTTTTGCCGATGCTCGTGTCAGTTCATGTTGGTATTCAGGCAAGAATGTCTGTAGCAAATTAATATTGGCAAGTGCCTCCTCCTGTTTAAGCGCCTTATTTTCCAATAATGTTTGTTGCCTGTTTAGAAATATTCTCAGCTGCAAATATTCAGGCTTATGTCCATCCTGCATTGCAAATAGCATACTGGCAAAATCTGAAACAAACTGAGCGCGCTGTTGGTTCAAAGGCTGAGATTGATTCCGCACCACTCCCTGACGCTGTACAGCCTGATTCAAACTTTCTGCCTGACGGTCTAGAAACGGCGTATGGGTATTCATCCCATAAAATGCTAAACTGCTGGTGCGGTTCAATCCCAATTCTTCCCGATGGATTTCATTATGGACCTGATAACCAATCAACCATAAGATTAAAAATAGAGCCACAGTACTAAGCAGGTAAACGCCTTTTTCATTCATATGCCACCTCCCGGTTAAAACCGTGCAGAAGTGATTCCCCAAGTGACAAAAATAGACAAACAGCGTTAAGCCAAATAACGATCTTCATGAGCAATGCTCCAATTTATTTTTCTTTTAATTTCTTATTGTTGTAAGCAACTCATGGTTACCTTTGCATTAAAACAATATACAAATGCAAAAAAAATGTGTAGCGCTTTCCGACCAAAAGAAAACCCGAATTTTGCTCTCCGGGTTTAATTAAAATACTAATTAATGTCTTTTTAATACATTAAATTATTCATCAACTATATCAATAAAAGGTGCATTTAAAACCTTGGCTAAATCTGCTGGGTTTAGACCAATGTCCAAACCACGCTTGCCACCACTGACATAAATTTTATTCAGCCTTTCTGCTGATACATCAATCACAGTTTTCAGGCGTTTCTTTTGCCCTACCGGGCTGATTCCACCCACCAGATATCCGGTTAATCGTTCTGCCTGTTTAGGATCTGCCATCTGCAATTTTTTACAACCGAATGTAGCAGCTACTTTTTTAAGATTAAGCTGATGATGAACAGGTAATACTGCCACAAAATATTGCTTTTCATCCGTGACTAATAGCGTTTTAAAAACCTCTTCAACAGCTAGGCCCAGTTTCTCTGCTGCTTCTAAACCAAAGCTTTTAGCATTGGCATCATGTTCATATTCGTGAATGCTATATTCGATTTTACTGGCTTTTAAAAGTTTGCAAGCTGGAGTCATGATATTGACGATTTTGTTTTAGATAGCTGCATTATATAAAATTCGTACCTTTCGCGAACATGTCTAGACTATTTATAAACCATATTATTCGATAAAGTTTCTACGAAAAGCCTCATTGTAAGAGGGTGAGTGTCGTTGAGTTGCCCCCTACGACCATTCATCGACTTAGTAGATGACCTTTTGCCAATTTAAATGCTTTATTTTTTGGCTGAATATTCAGCATTGAATACAATTCAATGAACATTTCAGTCAATCTCACTATTTTGCGATACAGGAATTAAAAATAGGGCGAATCAGTAAGTTTAACTCACTACCTGATTCCACTGTTAAGCTCAGGAGTTGCCTCTTTTTCTATGCATACTCACAACTCTAAGGGACCTTAAAATAATAGCTAACTGATAGATTTTTTAATTTAAAATAAATTAAATTCAATAACTTATTTAATAAAATCTCATATAATTAGAATTATTATATAAAAA
>NZ_DEZM01000079.1:0-6958 GCF_002364825.1 Acinetobacter sp. UBA3132
TTCACTGAATAAAAAGTTCATGTTTAAATTTGCTGGATCCAGAATGTCACTACGTTTTAAAAAATTAACACTTTCCATGTTTTTAATGGGCGCAGCGACGCTCAGTTTTGCTCAACCAGTATTGGTAAAAACAGAACAAAATATTGAAGAATATAAACTGGATAATGGTTTAAGAATTGTCCTTGCACCAAATGACAAAGAAAATAAGACTTTTATGAATACGGTCTATTTCACCGGTTCATTGAACGATCCGCAGGGGAAAGGTGGTCTGGCACATCTATTAGAACATTTAGCCTTTAAAGGGACTGAAAATATTAAAGGCGATGAATTTCAGCGTCGTCTGGATCAGTACACACTCTCATCGAATGCCAGTACGGATTATTATTCCACCAAATATACCAATCTGGTTCGCCCTGAAAGTACTGCACTGGCTGCGGTGATCCAGCTTGAAGCAGAACGGATGGATAAGCTGGTACTGCAAGAAAAATATGTGCCAACTGAAATTGATATTGTTAAACGTGAACGTGAAATCCGTCTGGATCAGCCATTTTCAGTATTGATGGATCAAATCTTTAAATCAGCTTATGGCAACCAGCATCTTGGTCGTCTGCCAATTGGCGATTTAAACGAGCTGCAATCGATCAATATACAGGAACTGAATCAATTCTACCGGACCTGGTATGCACCAAATAATGCTTATATGGTAATTTCAGGCAAGTTCGACAAGAAACAGGTACTGAAATATATTGACCAGCATTTTAGTCCAATCAAGGCACGTTCTGTACCAGAACAGCCGAAAGTACCAGAGTTAAGTCCTGAAAAGATTAAACAGCGTGAGTTTACTGTGGCCAAAGGCAGTGATTTTGCCAAATTCAATATCTATCTGAACCGTTCAGAAGTAGCTAAGCAGAACGCATTATCGGTAACACCAACGCTGTACACCTTGCAGCCGAGCGGGCATCTGTATCAGGGGGTTGTCGAGCAGGGAACAGCGACAGCTGTACAGTCTGCCACCTGGCTAGATAAGGACTTCAATATGGTCTTCATGGGTGCAGTCTATGCGCCGAATCATGATGCGAAAAAGGTGGAACAGGCATTACAGGCTGGTGTGGAGCAAGGCAAAGGTTTTAATGAAACTGAGCTGAACCGGGTTAAAAATATGAGCCGCAATGCCGCTGAGAACATTAAAAATAATGCAACAGCACTAGGTTCACGCCTGAGTGATTATATTGCATCTTCGAATGGAGACTGGAGCAAATATTTTAGGGATCTGAATGCAATTCAAAACCTGACTGTGGCTGATGCTAACGCCATCTATAAGAATTTCTTTAAGGCGGAATACCGCATTCAGGGCAATATTGTACCTACGCCTGAAGATCAGAAAAAAGCCAAACGGCAAGAGCAGTTTGCAGCAGCCAAACCAACCCTGGATCAACAACCTGTCACTGAAGAACCTTTAAAAGATATTTCAGTTTATCAGGCGGAAGTGAAACAGTATGTGAAGGAGTCTAAAAAGCTACTGACCAGCAAAGAAAAGCAGATCCAGCGTGGCAAACTGCAAAATGGCATTCAGTATGCTTTGTTCCCCACCCAGACCCGCGATGACAAAGTCTACTCGACGATTGCCCTTGATTTTGGTACAGCTGAAACACTCAAGCATAAAGGGGAATTGCTGGATCTGATGGCTTACTTGATCATGCGAGCTTCTGAGACTCAGAGCCTGCAACAGATTTCAGACAAAACTATTGAAGTGGGTGGCTCGGCCAATGTCAGTGCATCAGGCAATGGCCTGAATATTTCGATTTCAGCCAAGAAAGAATATTTTGAAGAATATTTTAAATACATTCTAAATGTATTGAAAAATCCGACTTTTGAGCAGAGCCAGTTTGACCTGATCAAGTCTCAGTCTTTGTCCAGCTTAGACCGTCCTTATACAGAACCGGATACGGTGACCAGTCTGACTTTTGCGCGTCTGCTCGAGCGTTATGAGCCGGGAGATTTACGTTATCATTTTGAGCCTGACTTGGCTAAACAGCAGATCAACGCAGCGACGCGTGAACAGGTCCAGCAACTGTATCAACGTTTCTTTAAAACCCATCATGCCCGCGTTGCGGTCACTGGTGAATTTAAGCCTAAGGCGATGCAGACGCTGATCAAGCAGGAATTTGAGGGCTGGAAAAGCAATGAGCCTTATACCCGCCTCAAGTCTGAATATGTCGCGCGTACTGCTGAAAAGGTACATGCACTATCGGAACAGCGTGAGTTTGGCAGCTATGTCGCCGCCATTTCAATTCCGGTGGGTTCAGATCATCTAGATGTACCTGCATTACTGGTGTTAAGACACATTTTGGGTGATTCACAATTGTCTTCTCGTCTGGCACAGGAATTACGTGAAAAGAATGCCTTGGTCTATGGCTTTAGTGCCAATGTAGATTTCGCTGATTGGGACAATGCCGGTGCCTTGGCCTTTGGCGCAAACTATACCGCAGGACGCTCTGGCCAAGTATCGGATTCAATACGTAAGGTAATTGCTGAGCTACGTAGCAAAGGTGTCACTGCACAAGAAGTCGAAGCTGCAAAAGCCAGTATTCTGAAAAAACGTGTCACAGCACTGGAAGATGATCGCCGTATTCATAGCATGCTGGTGCCTCAGCTGGAACGGAACCGTGACCTGAACTATCGTCAGAAACGTGACCGCGCGGTGGCAGCCTTAACCAAAGCAGATATCGATGTAGTGATTCAGAAGTATCTGAATGCCGATCAGCTGCTAGAAGTGATGTCGGATCAATATGGTCAGCCGGTGAATCAGGCAATGCTGACCAAGAAATAAATTTACAGAGTAAGCTGACTAATTTAAAAATCCTCCTCTCTAAAATACTGAGCAGGAGGATTTTTTTAAGGACGGAAGATATTTATTCTTCAAGATTACATACCTTCCATAAGGTGAGGAGTAATGGATATTCAATAATTTCTAGCGATTTTCTCAACCTCTAAAGTCGGTAAAAGCGTTTAGCATTGTCATAAAACACCTGCTTTAAGGCATTTTTATCATAGTCATGTACGATATCGCTAAAGGCATCAATGATATCAACCAGATTTGCACTGACCCGATCCATCGGAAAATTGGAGGCAAACATGGCACGATCCGTTCCAAAGCATTTTAGGGCATGCTGAATTAGAGGTGTCGCAAGTTCAATCAGCTGTACTCTGGAAGCTAATTGTCGCTGCTGATGAAAATGATGACCCAGCACTGGCATAAATAGCGCAGAGATTTTGGTCATGACATTCGGACACTCTGCCAGTTTGGCCAGATCTGTTTGCCAGTTTTCTAGAATCCGTTGCCTTTCCTGTGCAGTTTTTCCAGTACCTTTACCCACTGTGCCAAATAGTCCAACAGGCGTGCCGAGATGATCCAGAATAATCGGTGTTTCAGGGAAAGTCTTAGCAAGATGAATCACATCAGAAATCTGGGTGGAATAGACCCAGGCATCAAAACTCAGCCTGGCTTTGGCCAGATGTTCAAACCCTTTCAGGAATTTTTTATTAAGGTACAAATGGGGTTCATCAGCCCAGGCATGCACGCCTTTATCTGGATGCACGGAAGCCATTTTACGGATCCCACGAAACTTGGGCGAAGCTTCTTGATGGAGTTGCAGTAACTTTTTAAAGTCTTTCCTGCGTGGATCCGCGGTAGCCACAATTGCACCCAATGCCAGATCGTGTGCCTGAAAAGGCAGACCGGCTACAAATCGGGTTTCATTCACGACACCTGTGCCTTTGTGTTCATGCCAGCCAGCTTCAATATGTACTACCTGTTCGACCTGATAATGAGCAATATCCTGTTTGTAATGGGCAGGTAAATAAGGTGCGGTAATGTGTTCAGTCAGGCCTATCGTTTCAATAATTGGTTTTGGATTCAGGAGGCGCACCATACGGTCCAGCAGGCGAGGATGCTTACCAAACAGTTTGACTGCCAGTGCAGCTGCATGAGGGGTGTGATAGGGATCCCACTGATGGATATGTGGGTCGATGATGGGGAAACTAAGCTGCATGACTTTCCTTGTTGTTATTGGAATTATTCTTATTGCTATATAGAAGTAAAATAATACGGGCGTCAATGCAAAAAGTTGATCTAAAAATGCCAGGTATAAAAAAAGCCCCGAAGGGCTGAGCATTAATGATCGTGGTCATGATCATGTTTATGCTTGTTAGCATGGAATTCTTCGTTATGACGGAAGCGCAAATAGTTTTCGAACTGCTCGCAGTATTCATCATAATTGTCTTCCAGCATCATCTGGAACTGCTGAAGAATGTAAGACATCACCTGATCTTTGGCATCACGCATTTCATTGCCGTCTTTGAAATTGTTGGCTGCCACCCAGGTATTAAAACGGGCAGTTGCAAACAGCATCGAAGCGCTGACCTGACCGCGTTTTTCTGCAGGATTGTCCTGAGAGCCTTTTTCTACGCGGCTAAACTCATTGGCTTGCTTGATAAATTCATCAGCACGTTCAAAGAATGCAGCATTTAACGCTTCTTCTTCGGTTACATCGGTCGCTTCAATCTTTTGAACCATGAATTTTTCCTGACACTAAAATCTTAATCGACTTATTATAGGCAAAGCCTTGCAGAAACTAAACCTTTGGCTTAATCTAAAAATAGCCTAAGCATAAAAATGTGATTCCCATGCAAGATGCAATCGCTGTACAAAGCCTGAAAAGTGACATTGCCTTATTACGCCAAAATATCTGGCCACCAGTCAATCTGGCCAATGTCGAAGGACTACCAATTTACTATGGCAGCAAGTCGCAGGTGGAAGAATATTATCGTCAGTGGACGGGTTTGATTGAAAGGGCGCAGGATCTGTTTCAGCCTTTTATGGAAGATGAAGTGCTGGATGCAGTTCATCTGCCGAGCCATTTAAATCTGCCATTATTCTATTTTCATGTCGATCGTATCCGGATCAATAAAACCCGTGCCAAAGAATCAAAAACTTTTCGTGGTATTGCCAGTCTGGTTGAAAAATGCGGTCAATTCGAGCCGGTACAGATTCAGGCGATGCAACGCTGGCTAGACAGCGATGAGACAGCAGCACTGGTGGCACATCGGGAATTTGTCGATTTGCGCACTTATGTGTTCCAGCATGGGCAAAATGAATATACTCGGACTCGATTCTATGTGAATGGTATTGTCCTGAGCGTAGAGCAGCATTTCGAACTGGTAGATGCACGAGATAAGCCACGTAAACAGCGCAGTGACAGTTATAACGATCCGCTTGCCGATAACAATACCTGGAAAGTTTACGGTAAATATCGCTAAGTATTTACTGATTTATTTCTTCCAGAAAGGCTGTACTTGGGCAAATTGCTGTAACTCTACCTGAATTTCCTTTTGCAGCCGCTGTTGCTCCGCATGTAACCAGCCTAGCACAAACCATGCTTTAGGCTTTCGTTTCACATAAGGTTGATATAGGCTTTCTGCAACATGCAGGTCATTATATTGACCCAGGCTTTCCTGTAGCGGTTTTAACGCCTTGAGATAATTTTTCACCTGTTTGGCTGGAAACAGGTTTTGCAGAAATTCGATGTTATAGCGTAAACGCTTTACCCGCTTACGGGTACGATGCTGATCCTCAATTGCCAGCTCACAAAACTGTTCAGCATCGGCACAGATCTGCTGATGTAATTTGCCTAGACGCTTATACAGCATACGAATATCTGTAGTGACCTGTTTAGGTTCAGCCTCACTATAACGGAGTAAATCCAGTATCAGATAATTGGTTTCTGGTTCCCGGAACACCTGTTCTACATCGACATTTTCTTCTGTTGCCGGTGGTAAGCTCAGAATCGGTGATCCGGCAGCTTCAAGTTGTGGCAATAAGCTTTCTGCCAAGGCATCGCGATCACGTGCTGCACCGAGTTGCTGAAAAAGCTCAGTCAGTTGCTCCACCCAAATAGGAGGAATTTCTAGCTCATCGACATTAAAAAAGCGTAAGGCACTGCGCAGACGACGGATAGCGACCCGAGCTTGATGGATATGTTCACTATTATAATATTCAGTAGATAGCGCCGTTGCATTAGGAAGTAGGTGCTGCAAAGTATTTCTAATAATTTTCTGCAACATGCCATGTAAGTTATCATCCTTGCCTAATACCAGCGGCAGTTGATGTTGAGCAGGTGTAATGCTGCTGCCTTCAAGCAAAGCATAGCCACGATCTGACTTGCTACGGCTGTCTAGCCATAAGTCATAACGTTGGATCCAGGGTTGTACAAATTCGATCAGTTCACTCAGCTGTCCTTGTTTGAGTTCAAATTCCAGCTCATAAATGGCAATAAATTCTGTACCATGCCGGATTTCACCTTGATCAAAAGCAATTTCAATCACACTGTTTTTATAGTTTTCTACATGAATAGAACGTTGCACTTCAGTTTCAAATTGCAGATTTAAGGGAATTTTTAGTGATCCTAATGCTTCTTTAAGCAGTTCACTGACTTCAGGATAATTTTTATAGTGTTTAAGGTCACATTGTTCAGGCTGTTCTTTTCCTAGCTCAAATTCCACCTCCAGACGCTCAAAAGGCTGTTTCCCAGGAGCTTTAAGGGTCTGTAGCCAGATTTCATTTTCCAGGCGCTGCCGTAAAGCAATGCCATGCTCGCGCAGCTGTAACTCAGTCGTATCAAAATAACGAGCCCAGAGATGATTACGCACTAGCGTTAAACTGATGAAGTCTTGTTGCAGCTGTGCGTGCATGTGGGAGGGAACTTGAAATTTGAGTTCAATTTCTGCCATCGGGTGCTCCTCCTCGATACGGCGTCTAGTCTAATAATTATAATAGTGAATATAGCCCAAAGCGTTTGGAAAAGATAAGCTGCAAATGCAACAAAAAAGCACCTCTGCGACTGAAGTGCTTTAGGATGGATTTTCTACAACTGCAATAAAACTTGATAAAGCGACTTTA
>NZ_DEZM01000006.1:0-466 GCF_002364825.1 Acinetobacter sp. UBA3132
TTAAAACATTTGTTTTAAGGATTGCTACAAAATATCAAATCCAAGCTGTTTTAAATTTAAGTTTCCAGTTTAACGATGGCAATTTTTCTCCTATCCATCTATCCAATAATTTTACTTATTAAATTTTAAATCTGACATAATCTTAGGTAAACATATGAAAATTTTGATTGTTCTGACCTCCCATGATCAACTTGGTGACACAGGCGAAAAAACCGGTTTCTGGCTAGAGGAACTGGCTGCCCCATATTATCGATTCATTGATGCAGGAGCCGAAATCACTTTAGTCTCCCCCCAAGGTGGTCACCCGCCGCTTGATCCTAAAAGCAGTGCTGAAGATGCCCAAACTGAAGCAACCAGACGTTTTGAAGCAGATGAAACCGCCATGCGTGCTTTAGCCAATACCCATAAATTAAGCGAAGTAAATGCAGATGAGTTTGATGCCGTATTCTATCCAGGTGGACATGGT